>JAKFVC010000110.1 GCA_021732415.1 Planctomycetaceae bacterium | reverse complement strand
ACTCACGGCCATCAACGGCATGCTTCGTCGATTGGCCCCGACCCACGACCAACCTCCTTTCAAATACCGCCCCGCTGTCGCCGCATGAAATCGATCCGGTGAAGCAAAAACTTTATGGATAGACTCTTACACAAACACTTCGCGAGCCAAGGCTCACCGGTGACTGCACCGCGAAGCGGCGAATCCTTGAAATCATCTGTTTGAACTGCCGGCTTGTCGACGCAAAGCTATGCCCGGAAATGAGAAAGCCCTTCGACGTTCTTGTCGAAGGGCTTCTTGTCCCCGATAGTGGAGGCGGCGGGAATTCACGAAAAAATTCTCAGGCCACCGCGACAATTGGCTCAACTCCCTATCTGAATGGGAGTTGCGATTGCCGGCAATTAAGAGGATTTCTAGGCTGTCGGAACCTTTGTCGGGCATATCAGAACATGTCGACTCGCACGGGGCGAGATTGGCAATGTCCATCGATTATACGGTTCAATGCTCTATCGAGCGGGGAGTCGCCAGTTCCTCAACCAGAGTGCCTCGTCGGCGAGGCACAGGTGGTAGCCCGTGATGAGCTTCGGGTCCATCCCGGTCATGATCGACTTGCCGGTCTTCGTCGGCTGGAGATACTTGAGGGTCTCCAGATCCTGATGCTTCTGGATGATCTCAATTCTCGCCCAGGGCCAGCGCGCACTCTGGGGGACTTGTGAAGACTGGGAGGGCTTGCGCCCGGTGTGAAGGATTGTTATCTCACTCTTTGTCGCGTGAGATCGTCACGGAACAGGGAGGTCAACCAGCTTTCGCGAGGATCACATTGTAGACGTCCTTGGCATCCCCTGTTTGCACCGCGGGGACTGTGGCGGGTTCTTCGATCTCGCGGCCGTTGTTGTTGAACTGGATCCATCGCGGCAGATTCGCTTGCTTCCAGTGTCGGGGATGACTCTGGTAACCCCAATCTTCGAAGTAGTTCTCTTGGACGTAGTAGTCCATTTGCGGAGAGAGAGCGAAGGGATACATGCGGTCGATCGTCTGTGGGCCGCGTCGATAGAAGTTCTTGTGGAGATTCACCGAACTACGCGCCCGGTTGCCGTGGCCATCGTCGGTGTATCCGCCGCGGCAGTTGTAAATGACGTTGTTGCAGAAGTCTCCGGCGGCGTTTTCCCGGTACGGAGCCATGCAGGGAACGCGGCGCGCATGGTGTGCCCAGAGATTGTGATGGATCGAGACCGCGCCACTCTCCTCAGCCGCAGAGATGATACCGAAATTATGAGCGCCCTTGCTGTGCCCGGCGTCATCGGACTCCTCGACCGTACACCACTGCACCGTGACGTGGTGAGCATTATAGAGATCGATCACCTCGTCATTACCCCAACTCAGTGACAGATGATCCAGGATGATGTTCGACGTGCCCGTCTTTCGCGGTCCGAGGCCCCCTAATTGAATACAATTGCCACCACTTCCCGTCTCACGATTCCGACGCACGCGCAGGTGGCGCACAATGACGTCATTCACACCGTAGTCGTACGAGGACAGACCCCCTTCGATCGTGATCCCCGCTCCCGGTGCCGTTTGGCCCGCAATAGTGATTTGCGGCTCCGTGATACGAATGTTTCCGCGAATCACGCCACGGACCTCGAAGACCACAATGCGCGGCCCCGGTGTGCTGCAAGCCTCGGCCAAACTGCCCGGTCCGGAACCGTTGAGATTGGTGACTTTGATCACCCGGCCGCCGCGTCCCCCGGCTGCGGATGCCCCCCATCCTTCCGCGCCGGGAAACGCCCGGATCTCTGGAACACTCTTTTCGTTGGCGAACACGTCGGCATTCGACAAGACTGTGAACGCGCCGATCCCTATCACAGCCGCTGCGAGAATCGGGTTCAACATAGGAGGCGATACTTCCAGATCCGTTACGGTAGCGAGTCGAGTGAACGATGCGCGCAGGCGGCTACCGGCCGATGGCATAAAGCCGATTACGCGTCATCAGAAACAGCGTACCGTTGGCGAAGGCGGGCGTGGATTCAACAAAATTCTCAGTTTCGCGATCGGCAAGAATTTGCTTTTCGCGAGAGACCGTAAAGATGCAGATACCGGACTCGCTGGGAACATAGCCCCGGTCGCCGACAATTACCGGGGAGCAAGAATAGTTGGTTGCACCCAGCTCGTGGATCCACACGTTCTTTCCTGTGGCGGCATCAACACCGTGCAACAGTCCCATAGTGTCGGTAGCAAACACCAATCCTTTGTGAATCGCGATGCTCGACACGGTGCTATAGAACCGCAGAGCTAGCTGATCGCCAGCGCCCAGATACTCCCAGACCACTCCCGAGTTGGGATTGATTCGGACCTGGCCATCGTCGCCCTGCACGTGGCTGCTGATTTCGCCTCGTTTGGTGGGATCCAGACAACAGAGTCGTCCGGGCTCACCACCAGTAATTTCATGATGCCGTCCTGTGGTGAGATAAATGTAGCCGTTGTGCAAGACGGGCATGGCCGCAAGGTTGTTACGTTTATCATTGCGGTCAGCGACGCGCAAACGTCCGCGAGTTTTCGATTTGTGATTGATGTCGAATTTCCAGAGCACCTCGCCGGTCAGCGCGTCAAACCCGCGCATCCAACCATCGCCTTGTCCCATGATGACCTGCGCCCGTCCGGCGATTTCCGCCACCAACGGACTCCCGTGCTGCACGTCCAGCAGGTTTTCACCGGGAGAGTTATCCTTCCATTTCACTTCGCCGGTTTGCTTGTGGAAGCAGATCAGGCTGGGGGCTCGCGGCGAGGGAATGTCATGATAACCCGCCGCGTTCGTGGTGTTGACGTAGATCCAGTCCTGATATCCGGCGATCGAACATTGAGAAGCATTGCCACCAATCATGACCGCCCTTGGGGAAACGCCAAACTGTTGCCGGAGGTCGACATTCCACACGACAGTCGGCGGCCCCGTGCGTGCCAGCAGCGGCGCGATGTTGAGGCAGATCACTTCATAGCGAGTATTACAGAACCACAGTCGGTTGCCTTCGATCAGCGGCGATCCGGCCTGGCTGGAAACGGGCCAATCGACGATCCGGCCTTCAGGCAATCGGGGTGACAGGTATTGATATAGGAACATGCCGTCGCGCTCATCAAAGCACATCAGCACGCCGGCGTCTTCGTCATGGGCAGGATCGCGCGGGTGACTGTTGTTCGTCCCAACCCACACCAGCCCTTGAGAAACAACCGGATCGCCATGACTGAGCGTGCCCAAATCAGCCCACCAACGGACATTCCGATATAGGTTTTTATCCCCGGTGATCTTCCAATCCACTGGCCCTTCGCCATCAGCCACGACAGCATTGCGGCTGGAATCCCGCCCGCGCATCGGCCAGTCCGCTGCCGAGAGCTGAGTGTGGAAGACCACCGCTAAACCCGCAAGCATTCCGGCCAATAGTGTGCATGCACTGTCGGTCATGAATCGGCCCTCGTGTGATCCGAGAACGAAAAAAGTTCCCCTCGTCACTGACACGATACCCTTTCAATCAGGCACGACAAAGCCTTACGATCAGTTCAATGACGGTTGCGAGCGGCAGTCACTTGGGATCGTTAACGCAATGTCGACAATAGGTTCATTATGTTGTCGTTGGTAGGGAATTCCCGATCCGGTTCCGTTCCGCCTGCGCGGAAAAATCACACCTGAGGAAAGACGCCGATGAGATTCTTTGTTGTGGCCTCTATCTGGACGATGTCATTGCTTGGCAGCGCGGTTTTTGCACAGGCTCCGGCAACGCCGCCGAAGGAATTTCAGCCGGGCAAGCCGCTTGGCTCGGTCAACGAAGCCGGACAGTTCGTGCCGCTCAGCAGCAACGTCAAAGTCTACGGGAGTTTTCGCTTTGCCGAGAGCGTCACTTACGATCCTGTCCGGAATCTGATCGTGGTGATGAACGCGGGCATTCCCCAAACTCAGGAAGAGAACGATGGCTACGTCTCGCTTTTGAACCCGGATGGCACGGTCCACACCGCCAAGTGGATCGGTGCGACGCGTGATGGTCTGACGTTGAATCATCCGCTCGGCAGCGCGATCCAGAACGGCGTGCTCTACACGGCGGATATCGACGTAGTACGGACGTTCGATCTGGTGACCGGGAAACCGGGACGGGCTTTTCCGGTGAAAGGGGCCACCTTGCTCAACGGGATCGGTGTAACGAAGGATGGTACGATTTTCGTCTCCAACACCCGCCCGGAGAGCCGCGTGTATAAGGTCACAGCCGATGGCGACGCATCCACGTTTGTCGAAGGCAAACCCCTTGACGCTCCCAACGGGGTGGCCATCGACCAGGAAGGCCATGTTGTTGTGGTCAATGTCGGCAACAATGACGTCATGACCTTCGATCCCGTGACTGCCAAGCTGATCCGGACCGAACATGCAGCGGAAGGAGGCAATGACGGTCTCATCATCCTTCCCAATGGGACCAAGTATGTCAGCAGCGTCCGCTTCGGCAGCGTCTCGGAAATTCGTCCGGGACAACCGGCCAAGATCATCGCTTCAGGAATTCCCAGTGCCGCATCGATGGGCTATGACTCCAAGCAGAAACAACTCGTCATTCCGATGAACAACAACAACGCAGTGGCATTCATCAAACTTGCCGACTGATTGGACTTGATCCAAGTCCAGCAGAGCGATCGGTAGTCCGCGCGATCTCAATCAGCAATTGATTGAGATCGTGGGACTCTTTGTCCGCTTGGAGGGGTTGGCGATTGCTTGACGAGCGAGGTCAGGGGCGACATTCTGACGCACGTCTGACAATTGCTACAACGACCGTATTCTGGATTGGATATGACGATGGCTATGAAACTTACGTCCCTCGGCATCTGCTGCGTCGCTCTTTCCCTCAGCTTGTTCGCTTTCACGACATCGACTTATGCTCAGGCCGATGGCGATGTGGAGGCGAAGTTCATTGCCATGTTGAAGAACGCGACGTTGACGGGAACCTGGGCTCCGGTTCAAGGCGGGCAGTTGGGCGGCGAGAAGAAGGACCAGGGCTACCGCATCGCCCGTGTCGAGAAGGGAGAAAACGGCAAGTGGAACGTCGTCTCCGTCTTCATGATTCGCGATCGGCAAGTGGAATTTCCAATTGCGGCCTCCGTCAAGTTTGCCGGGGATACGGCGGTCCTCATTCTCAACGATGTGAAAGCCGGCCCCGGAAAGGCGAACTGGTCGGCCCGCATCCTGTTCTTTGACGATGTGTACACCGGCCGGTGGTGGGAAACGGCGAACAAAGAGCATGGCGGCACGATTTCCGGGACGATCACGCGGACGGAGTGACCATGGCATCGCCGCGGGGTTCAGCCTTCCTTCCATCGCCAAGGTTCCTGACTTATGAGAAGTCGCATCACAGCCGCGCTTCTGTTTTCACCCAGCCTCGCGCAGGCAGAAATCGTTGTGATCTCTCCGGCCGGCGGCACCTGGACCACATCGTTTTAGAGTGGGTGGAGTACCACAACACGCGTCGGTCGCACATGGTCCGCGAGCACTTGCCGCCGGTGCGCGAGAAGCCCGAAGAAGTGTTGCAGATTGATCGCGATCAGATCGTCGTACGGTCTTACGTCGGCGGGCTGGTGAAGTCCTTTGAACGTAAGGCGGCTTGAAGCCGCTCGTAGTCGGTTTCCGCCGCCCTCAGAACAACAATTCTCTCGTGGATTATGTTGCAAGCGTTCCGGAAGAGGTCAGAATCGATTGTCACGGTAGATTCACAGTGGGCCAGTTCTCATCGGGATGATTCTCACCGTCGAGCTTTGAAGTTTCACTGATAGAGTCACTCGGCATTGTCGTCTTCGCTGCCTTCCTGCAACGGAAAAACGGCGAAGAAAATCCGTCAGGGTAGACCTCGACCAGCGGAAGCCGATGGTTTGCCCGGTTACCCTCGCAGAAGGCATCCATATCCGTCACCCGTGACAGCAGAAACTTGAGAAAGCTGACGCTCTTGTACCGGCAAGTCTGGCAGATGCTCAGCAGCACCAAGTAATCGCTCAGACCGGTCTCCTTCATCGTGCCCACTGTACCTTCACGGTAATAGGCAAATCGCTTGATAGCGTTTTCAGCGTAATTGTTGTTCCACGGCACGCCGTCGTGATTGATGAACGTGAACAGCTTTTCTCTGGATTTCAGCAATCGCCCGCGGAGAGCTTCGGCGGCCTCGGATCGAAACGATTGTTCTGAAAGTTGCTCAAAGAACGTCGAGATGTCCCGTTGATGCCGTTGCAGATGCTTTCTCGTCAAGCCGTGTACATCAATCGTACCGACCACATCACGAAGCAGAATGCCGAACGGCTGCGTTACCGATTGAAGTTCAGAATCGAAAGGATTATTCAGCAGGTCTTGGTTCATGTCTCGCATGAGGTGAATCAGGCATTTCTGCTGAGGACAGTCCAGCGAGTCGTAGGCGGCATAAAAATCTGAGACCACAACACCCTTGAAGTCCTTGAGCATCTCCTTCAGGAAGCCTCCTTCTCGGTTCGGTTTGAACAGGAACACGACTTCTTCCAGATTCGTAAACACCCAGACGTATCCTTTCCCGACTCGCAGCTTGACCTCGGTTTCATCCACATGCAGCAAGTTCCCCGTAAGAATTTTGGCGAGCAGCTTGCGGTAGGTCTCGGCGTAATGCGAAGCCATCAAAGACTTGATCATGTGAATTTCGGCATCCGCCACGAACAATCCAAAGAAGTCTTTGATCATGTCTTGAATCGTGACGAGGCTGAGCCGGTGGGTGATGTGCTGATACATCGCCCAGCTTTTTAAGCCGTGAAAGTGCTTGTCGAGTTGATCGTGCTCCTTCGGAACATACGTTTGCCGACAGTTCAGACACTGGTAGAGCGACGACCTGCACTCGATCACCTTTCGCCGGATGCCGCTCGGGGTGAAAACCAGATCGAATGCTCGTTTGACCCGTGGCCTGCTCGTCAAGGCACTTCTCGGATCACGAGCAATCTCAACGTCTGTGCCACCGCAGAACGGGCAGTGGGAGCTTGTGATCCGCACCTTGACCGAGGCCCGCAGCGATCTGTTCCGGTGACCGGCCTGTGTGGCCTGCTTCCGCCGTTTCCGCAAGGACGGGTTCGTGCGGACGAACACTCGGTCACGTTGATAATCGAAACGGGCACAATTATTGATGTACTCGTATTCGGGGTGAAAAAAGTTGACTGGTCCCCACTTACGGTCGTAAGTCAGTTTGTCCATCTCCTGAACCGTGGAAACAGGAAACGCTTCCTCTCCAAGAGAGAGCGACCCTTTTCCTGATGCCGAGTCTGACGCAACGACGCACAACAGGTCTGTGACTTTCTTCAACGCCACACAGTCCTCCAGATTGTAATCCAGAAGTTTCTGCTTCCATTCATCGCTGTGGGTCGCTTCCCAGCGATGTCGCCACACGATGCTTTGAAGTCCTGAAGACTCAGCGTCGGTCCACCCGCAACCCAAGAATCGTCCGATGTCCTTGAGGCCATTCGAATAGGTTGGAAAGTACACGTGGGAGAAGATCGTCGAGAGGACGTTTGTCAGACGGTTCAGGAGGCTTTCCACGATGGACTGGTCGGCGACGACTTTACTCATCCGTTTGATGAAGTCCCGCTCGTAAGCCCCGTAACAAAAAAGCTGACCACCGGGGTATTTTCCAACGATGGCCAAGAACTGCTCAAAGAGTTGCCTTTCTTGGTCTGAGTTGTCCGCCCACAAGGAATGCCGGGATTCCGAACCATTCTCGACAATGATCATGCCGATCAGATAGACGCCCCTCCGTTCCGAGGTGCTCTCGATATCCAGGTAGATCGTTACAGGGCTTGTCGGAGTTTCCGGCATTCCGAAGACATAGATTCGTATGTCTCGAATCGCCAAGGCTTGAAGAGCGTGGTATCGCTTTTTGCTGGATTCGGCTGCTCTCTTCGGCTTTCTTCGGGGACGGAACGTATGAGCGAGTTGGGTGACGGTCAAGATGCCCTTGCGGGCGTAGCTCTTGATCTCTTTGACTCCCAAGCTCCGAATGAGGCTGATGTTGTCTTCCTGAACCGCTTGGTCATGGCACCGTTGTCGAAACTCGCAGACTTTGCAGTGTTCATTCAGGATCAGCGGCGGTGGCGATTCCAGACCGCACAGTTCCTTCACATCTCGAAGCAATCGCTCGGTGGTTCGCATGTCAGCGTTCAGGCGGACCTTGGTCGTCCTGCATTGCTCGCCGTACCAAATGATGCCGTGACTCGGCATCAGCCCTTGGAGCCGAGAGATCAGCAATCCGCACAGACCGAGCATTGACCGTTGCTCCTTTCGGACAGTTTCTCCTTCGTTAAACAGCACAGGGATGTAGTGGAAGTCGCCCAACTTTGAGGGGCCGTCCACTTTTTGTAACCCATCAAGGGTCAAGGAAAAAAAGTCGTCATTCAGGGCGGCGTCAATCAGCAACGATGCCCGTTGCTTCAAAGCGGAGATCGTCAACGGCACGTTTCTGGAAATCGTTTCCCTCGGATGGCTGGCAACCATTTTACCGATGGCAGCTTCCCGGACGTTTTCCCTCATCTCTGTCCGCAGATTTTCGTAATCCGACTTCGGTCCCCGTTGGCCGGTGAACTTGAAATAGCCCTTGAGCCTGCAATTCAGATAGCTCTCCAGAACATCCCATGTGACCTTCGCTTCCATGATTCCGCTCCAGAAATCTCCAGATGAGAGTTTCGAGATGGATCAGGAGTACCGATCACGGACGGGCAGCATCCAAGTGATGACAGACACCGAAGCACTCCTATCCACCGGTCAGTATCCATTGCTGGAGGAATTGTGTTCAAGACCAACCGCTTGGTGGAATGGCTAAGACCACCAAGCAGGAGAGTACGAATGGGCGAACAGCGACGGCTGCCCATCTTGCGAGTTGTGCCGGTCGGCACGCCTGCCTTTTGGCGTTTTCAAATCAGCAATGAGACCGGACTCATCTGGACCGGCAAGGAGTTTCACTCGCTTGGCGGAGCCTTATATGCGGCACATAACACCGCTGCTGCTGTAGCTCAAAGCATCTTGAAAAGCCATTTCGGCGACATCCCGCCGCAACGGTTTATGGTTCCGTTGTTGATCGAGGTCTAGTCCAACGAGCCAGTCCACATCGCCCAAGTGGCTCAACACCCGGCGGTCGCACATGGTCCGTGAGCACTTGCCGCCGGTGCGGGAGAAGCCGGCGGAAGTCGTTCAGGTTGATCGCGATCAAGTTGTGGTGCGCTCGTATGTCGGTGGGCTCGTGAAATCATTCGAGCGCAGAGCGGCGTGAACGCCACTGGCGGGCCGTGGGCATCCACGGATCCATTCGTTGAACCGTGCGGCGTTGGAAATAACGGGGATTATTGCACGATGGGCGGACTGTTTGACTCGCTTCCATCATTCGATGGAAGTGGCTAATCGCGATTTCGACAACAACCGTGAGAGTTCATTTGGCGACGTCTTCTGGACCGTCGGCAGGACAATGGTCGTTGTGTCAGCCTCCAGCAACAGTGGCGGGGCGACCGACGGCGATGGAGCAGCGCGCGGCACGACACGGTTGGCCACGACGCTCGTTTGGCCATTGGTGGTACTTGCGATTCCGTCCGTGACGTAGACCGTGAAGGCCGTCGTTTCTGTGGTGCCACTGGGAATGTTCGCCCGTGCCTGGAAGACCAGCGCGCGAATCGCGGCTTGGGCCGTCGCGCCGATGTTGGCGGCGGGGCTGAAATAGCGGGTGTAGACGATGTCGCTGCCGATCATGCTGCGCGACCAGCCGGACGCGGATGCCAGCGTGAAGTCGCCGCGGTTAACGGCATTGTCGATGGTCACATGAACGAACATGTCCTGCGTGTCGGGATCGGTCAGCGTTGCCGTGCTGAAGACGGCCTTGGTGCCGTTGTCGCTCAACGTTTGACTGGCGACCGTCCCGGCGATGACAGGGACATCGTTCACGCTCGTGGTGGTGAGGCGGGTGCCGCCGGTTTGCGTGGCCGGCGTTGTCAGGCCTTCGTAGATAGTGGCTACGAAGTCGGTCAACTCGGTGGTTCCAGGTTGAATCGCATTGTTACGCGGCTGGAAGATGAGAGCCCGGTAAGCGGCCTGCACTGCTGCCGCAACATTTGCCTGCGGACTGAAGTAGCGGACGTAGGAGATGTCATTGCCGACCGTCGAGCGCGTCCAACCACTGCTGACGGCATTGGTGAAATCGCCGCGTGCCGCACCGTTGAGAATGGTGACGCGGGCCAGCAGTTCCTGATTGTCCGGATCGGCCACATTCAATTGAGCAAAGGGATTGACCGTACCGTTATCGTTGACGGTGGGAGTCGGATTCAAGCTGCCGAGGTTCGTGGCGTTGTTGATGCTTGTGACCACCACGGTCGTCTGGTTGTTATTCGCGCTCGCCACACCATCCGTGACATAAACATGGAATGCCGTGGTTTCGGTGGTGTTGACTCGAATCGCATTCTGGCGCGGCTGGAACACGAAAGCTCGGATCGCGCCCTGCACGTTGGCCCAGACGTTTGCCATCGGACTGTAATACTTCGCATAAACGATGTCGTTACCGACGACGGTTCGCGTCCAGCCGCTAGTGGTTGACGGCCAGAAATCGCCACGGACAACGCCGTTGTGAATGGTGACACGGGCGAACATGTCCTGGGTGTCGGGATCGAACACCGTCATGCTCGCCAACGGTCGGATGGTGGCATCGTCACTCATCGGCTGATTCGTCACCGCTCCGGCAATGACGGGGGCATGGTTCAGCACAATCGACTGCTCGGCAGCAAACGCGCTTCCCGCAAAGCTGGTGTCAACGGCTTGCACTGACCAGTAGTACGTCTGTCCCAGTGCGAGATTCTTCAGCGTGTAGCTCGTTCCCTGAATCGGCCCGGCAGCGGCGATACGGCGAACGCCGTTGACCGTGTTCGCCATCGTGGAAAAGACATCGCTTCCGCCCGGGGTGGTTCCGACACGCAAGTTATACGACAGTCCTGCGGCGGGCGAGGCATCGCCGGTGGGGGCCGTCCAACTCAACGTGAGGGACGTGTTCGAGAATGTCGTTACGGTCAGGCCGGTCGGTGCATTCGGTGCGATGTTCGCTACGGCGGAATTATTTCGGTAGATCTTCGTGGTGCGGGTCGCGGTCCCATCGCTTCCCGTCACGATCAGGTCGAGATCACCGTCGCCGTCGTAGTCGCCCCATGCCGCAGAACTGGATAACACTCCAGCCAATCCACTGAGAACCTCGGTGAAGGCTCCGTTGCCGCTATTGCGATAGAGCTTCGTTTGTGGAACACCGAACCATCCGGTCAACAGGATGTCGAGATCGCCATCGTTATCGTAATCCCCCGCGGCGAGATCACCGTTGTAGTTATTGGCGAGGCCGACATCGAGTTCGGTGAACGTGTCGTTCCCATTATTGCGATAGAGTCGCGTCAGATGGTAGACCTCTTGTGTACGCCCGGTGAGGACGAGGTCGAGATCGCCGTCGTTATCGAAATCGCCCCACACCGCGGAACTGGAATGCACTCCGAGGAGGCCGGCGTTGATGTCGGTGTACGTGCCGTTGCCGTTGTTTCGATAGATTTTTGAAGCGGGCGTCAGTCCGAAGACGACTCCGGTCAAGAGCATGTCGAGGTCGCCGTCATTGTCGTAGTCGCCCCAGGTCACGGATCCGTTGTGGAGACCGAGCAGGCCGGTATTCACCTCGGCGAACGTGTTATTGCTGTCATTCCGGTAGAGCTTGGTGAGCCCATTCTGAGTCCCGCGTCCACTCAGCAGAATATCGAGGTCTCCGTCATTGTCGAAGTCGCCCCACGCGCTGTCAGCAACCAGAATGTTCGGCGAACTACCCGCCGGAAAACCGTCCTGACTGGAGAGGTTGATCCGACTGCCGACGGAGGGGATGGCAATGCCGGAAATCTCGTAAAAACTGATCGCGACCCGTATCGGGCTAGCGGCCGCAGTATTGCTGCGATCGAGCGAGAAAATTCCGATGCCGCTGCTGGCAATGTGCCCGAGACTGTTGAACGTGATCGTACCGGTTGCTATGGCCACATCCGTGCGCGCATCTTCGACACACTCCACGTACCAGCGATACGTTGTATTCCCGGCCGCGCGACTTTCCAGAGCCATCGTGAGCCGGACGTTGATCGGCTGGCCCATCGAATCGTAGATGACAAAATCAGTGCCAGTGCTGTCCCCCACCGCGGCTTGGGTTTTGGCGAAGGAAACAGGAACGGCGGCGGAGTTGGACGTGAGATCGCCGTGCTGGACCTGAATATCGTTGACAGTTCCTGTATTGCCGACGATTGTGATTCGGCCCCCAGAAAGCGTCACTCCGGGTTGAATACCAATCCCGGCGTCGTTGGGAATGCCGCTACCAGACTGAATTGCCAACGCTTGATCCATGTAGATCATGAGATCGTGAAGCGTTGTGGCGGCAGTCACCACAAAGTCGACTTTGTCGATCGTCCTCCCGCCCTTTCGGGGGGTGAAGTTCACAGTTTGATTCACCGCGAATAAGACATCACCATTGGCATTCTTCAAGTCGACCAGCTTGGAAGTCGCCGTTGCGGGACTGGCACCAACGTACAACACATCGGAAGTGATGACGGCCCCTCGATCACCAATCACGCCCGTCGACAGCAATGCGCCCGACAGCTCCATACCGGATGTCTGCTGTCCCGATGGCAGATGCTCAATACCAATCGCGGCATTGATGTCCGTGAATGTGCTGTTGCCGTTATTTCGGTAGACCTTCGCCGTTCCGACAGAGGAAGCGTCCTGTCCGGTCAGCAGGATGTCAAGATCGCCGTCGTTGTCGTAATCGCCCCATGACGCGGTCCCACGGCTGACATTCACCAGCCCGGCGTTGATCTCCGTGAAGGTGCTGTTGCCGTTATTACGATACAGCTTAGTGACGGACGTATTGGAGCTGTCGCGTCCCGTCACCAGGACATCAAGAAAGTTGTCGTTATTGTAATCGCCCCATTCCACCGATCCGTCCGTCAGTCCGGTCAAGCCGGCCGTAGTGAGTTCGGTGAAGGGGAAACTCACCGTTTGTTCGGCAGCAAAGGCTCCTCCGGCCAGGCTGGTATCGATGGCTTGTACGGACCAGTAGTACGTGTCCGTCATTAGTCGGTTCAGCGTGAAACTGGTTCCTTGAATGGGCCCGGCATCGGGCAGTCGGCGTCTCCCATTCACGGTGCTCGCCATCGTGGAAAAGACATCGCTCTCTCCAGGGGCAGTGCCGACGCGCAGGTTGTATGACAGCCCCGCGGCCGGGGTCTGCGTGTCTGCGGGAGCCGTCCAGACAAACTTGATGGCTGCGCCCACGCCATTGGAAGACGGAGCGGTCGTCAATCCCGTGGGGGCCGCCGGGGGAGTGTTCGCCGTCGCGGCATTGTTGCGATACACCTTCGTAATGAGGGTATTGGTGCTGTTGCGTCCCGTAAAGAGGATGTCGAGATCACCGTCGTTGTCCACATCACCCCATGCCGCCGAGCCAGTGTCCACACCGGCCAGTCCGGCGCTCATCTCGCTAAAACTGAAGCCGCCGGAGTTGATATAGACCTTTGATACAGGAGTACCGATGCTGTCCCGCCCAGTCAGAAGAATATCGAGGATGCCATCGTTGTCGGCATCCCCCCACGCTATCGAGCCGAAATGGACGCCGGTGTCGAGTGAAGCGTTGATCTCACTGAAGGTGCTGTTCCCGTTGTTCCGATAGATTTTGATAATCTCGTTGGACGAACTATCACTTCCGGTGAGGACGACGTCGAGGTCGCCGTCGTTATCGGCGTCGCCCCATGCCGCGGAACTGTGATAGACCGCCGTGAGCCCGGCATTCATATCGGTAAAGGTGCTGTTGCCGTTGTTGCGATAAATCTTTGAAACCGGAGTTACGGAGTTACTGGTTCTGCCGGTGAGGAGAATATCGAGGTCGCCGTCGTTGTCGGCATCCCCCCACGCCACCGAACTGTCAGCGACGCCGGTCAGCCCGGCATTGATGTCGGTGAAGGTGTTGTTGCCGTTGTTGCGATAAACCTTCGCCGTGCGGAGTTGTGTGCTGTCGATTCCGGTCAGCAGGATGTCGAGATCACCATCGCTGTCGGCGTCGCCCCATGCCGCCGAGCCAGCCTGCACGCCGGAAAGCCCGGCATTGAGATCGGTAAAGGTGCTGTCACCGTTATTGCGGTAAACCTTCGCGATGCGAGTGTTCGCGCTGTCCGCACCGGTGAGGAGAATGTCGAGGTTGCCGTCGTTGTCCATGTCTCCCCAGGCAGCGGAACTCAGATAGACCGCCGGGAGTCCAACGTTGATGTCGGTGAAGGTATTGTTGCCGTTGTTGCGGTAAACCTTCGTGATCGGGGTATAGGTGCTATCGAAGCCGGTAAGAAGGACGTCGAGGTCGTTATCGTTATCCAGGTCTCCCCACGCCACCGAACCGTTCACCGTCGCTGTGATCCCGAGCGCACCGAGATCGGTGAATTCCCCGGCAAGCAGCGTGCGGACTTCCAACGGTTCGATGCGTGCGGGCCGGTTGTTTCTCCGCGCGGGCGATTTCCGCTGAGCCGAATGGAGCGACTTCCACACGGAGCGCCCATTACCAAAGATGCCCATCAGCACGAACTTTCGTTAAACTGGACAAGGCCGCGCAGACTTTAACGCGACGATCTACGGAACTCTGATCATTGCGCAGCGGTAGGGGTGCATTTCTCGACAATTCAGGTGTACTGGCGGTTTTACGAACTTTGCGGGAACCTGTCTAGAACGGTCGCTCAGTGACCCATTCGCGTTTGACCGACGCGGCTGAATTCCTTCTAAAAGTGTGGACAAGAGGCGTGACGCGCGGGAGCTAGTGATCGAGATCGCCCGGACCACGGGGCTCAACGCGCATGGGAGCGTAAAGCGCCTCGCTTATCATGAGGATCGTCCGGTCGCGACTGTGAATTTGATTGACCACGACACATTCTTTGAACCGCACACGGAAGACATATAACCCAAGCGGAGGCAGTCGCCATGACGTCCGGTCAATCAGAGTTCTCGGTGAATCTCACAATTCAAGCTGCTGGACCAATTCGGCCACGAACCAAGTACAAGACGCATAAACTGCTGAGGGGCGAAGCAAGCATCATGCTGCCTTTCGTGCCTTATCCCGGTCTCCATCTCACATTTTCCAAACCCAAGAAGCGTGGTCTCCCATTGACCTTATACCTGCGGGTTCGGGCCGTGGAGTGGAACATCACTGAGCGCCGATTCGAATGTACCGTCGACGAAATCCTGGGGTCGTCTCTCTTCGCGGAGACATATGAGGTGAGGGGTGGCGCTCGTTTCGAAGACCAATTCGTGGACCTTCAGCGAATGCTGCTGGGCTTTGGCTTCGACGTGATTACTGATGCCAACGGGCTGTTCGCACTGCACAAGCGAGAGGACGGTGTTCCGTTTCGCGGTTAAGAGTCCGCGAAAAGCTGATTGTGCAGTGGCCCGTGTTCAGCGGGTCACCTTTATACGACGCCGCACAAGGTCCGCGAGCACTTGCCGCAGTGCGGGAGAGGCCCGAGGAAGTCCTGGAGATCGATCGCGACCAGGTTGTGGTGCGTTCCTATGTTGGCGGTCTTGTGAAGTCGTTTGAACGCAAGGCAGCTTGATCGTCCGTAGTCATCTACGTCCCGAACGTATGCAGCATGACCGAATAGGCTGAATTATGGGCACTTCAGCTTTCCGCGTCTTCCATTATTTCCATGCTTTATCAGGAATTGTGGACACCATTCTGGACACTCGCATTCTCAGGCAGCGAGACGATCAGGAATCTTTGAATAGTCTCCGACTTTGAAGAATGGGCACATCAATTTGCCGAGTTTGCGATTCTGCCGCTGAAGATGTTCCAAGTGATGGTGAGTTCGCTTATCGACCTGCACTGCGTCTGCGTACAACAGCAAAGAGGCAATTTGACTGTCGCCCAAATCACTCCCATCAACATGGTCAGCCCGTTGCTGTCTGGTGCTCAGCCCCCGCTCAAGGACATACGCTGGCAACGCCGTAATAGGAATGTCGAGCGGACTCAGTTTTCTCGGGGGAACAAACAGATCGCCAAGAATCCGTAACTGCTCCACATAAACGGCAAGTTCACCGATTTCATCTACCGTGGTTTTCGGTCCGACGAGCTGCGCAGGTATCCCTGCCCTTTTCACGATCTCATTAAATGGATCAACAGCATCGGGTTGGATGTGCCGAATGCGGCCGAATGTCCCTTTCGCAAAGTCCATTGCGACTTCCGCTTTCTTATCCAGCCGGTTGTCACCATGCACAATCAGTTGCCGATGCACTTCTCGGGTGAACTCATTTCCGTAAGCCGCCCATTCTTCTTTCGGCCGCCTAGGCATTTTGCGGGTTTGTTCCATCGTCATGTTTGAAACACCGCCAACGCGAACCCTTGCGAGTGAGGCTACGTGAATCTGATTTGCGTGTTGTTCTTGGGATAGCTGCCGAATCTGCTTCCAGAAGATAGGAGGCTGGACGAACATTTCGGAACCGTTCCCCGTCTCCCAGAAGTCCGAGCGAACGGTCGCAGTCAATTCGTCCCATGATGCCGACGGGTTGCGAAGGTATCCTTCTATTTCTCGCGCGAAGACATCGACGGCACATCCGGGAAACCAGTTTCGATCGTATGGCCTGAGCCAAGCAATTAAGGGGAGTCGGCTCAGGAACGCAAGTCGTCCTCGAACGACCGCGATGTTTTCGTGCCGAATCAGCTCGCTGACATGCGTGATAGTGAACGCAATGAAGACGCCTTGCTCCGTAAGAGCAGAAACGAAGTTCGCAGCCTTGCGACGCAAAGATTCTTCTTTGCTCCAGAAGTCTCTGGCAACGATTCCCAACGTAGAGGAATCGAGAGAGACGATTTTTGCTTTTGCTAGCATTTTGACACCACTCCTTTGTGCATAGAGTGTACGAATCCTTCGTAGGTTCGCCTATCAACAAGGAGCTAACCATCGTTCGGATTCTGATTACGTGACGACGAGCTGAGTTCACCCGACGAAACGCCAAGAGCATAGAAGCTTGAGACCCGTCCGTCGTATGTTCCCTGCATCATCGCGATGAGATCGAATCCGAATTGCGTAAACTCCCGATCAGACCACCTCAAGAATGTTCCGAGGTGGATATTCTCATGAAGAATAGTCTTACTCAGCCGAGTCCCAGCCAGAGTGCCCCCTGGATGACTCACTTCTTCCCGCGCGGAATCTCCCCATAAAATATCGATCTTACCTGACACGTTCGGCGGCAAAGTGTCTGACCGCAAAATGATACCGCCTATAAATCCTCGAATCTTGGCACCTTCAACCAAGGCGTCGAGTGCGGTATCGCTCGTCAAATCTGCGGTACCCAATTGGAAAAAGATCGCGCCGCACACGAAGCGTTTCGACAAGTATTGCCGATATCGAAGCCCATCGGATTCCTCACGCTGCAAAAGTGGTTTGAGGTCACCTAGTTGTTCGACCGCCTTTTTCACATCGCGCAGCGAGAACCGAGCCTTCACTTCAAGCACGCAGCAGACGTACTCGACAGGGATCGCAAGTGACCGGCCGTGCGTTCCAGAACCCGAATGCTCCTCGACCCAAAGGACTGGGGAATTCATTTGGTCATAAATGATCACGTCAAAACGAGGGGCTTTGTCCTCTGCGGTCAGACCGGATGAGATGATATATCCGGAAGTAACCCCATACCGTTTCGGCAAGAACTCCGTCAGCCATTTCTTGACCTCGGTCTCTGCCACGTTGCCATGATAGGTTTCGACTTCATGGGCTTTGGCCTGTTTCCTTGCCCGATCAAACTCGTCCAGCATGCGCTGTCGTCCGGTTTGGATCTGATCCCATCCGAGCATGGGCTTGAGGCCCGAATCAGCCATGATGTTTCTCCTGAATCGAGCGTCAGTGGAGCTTCTTCGGAAGGCTTTTACGTTCTGTTGTCGTTGTTGCAGCGAAGTATACCAGAGAGCCTGAGAATCCGTGTTTCTCTGTCGTTACGGGAATTACCGGTACGACATGCTCTCCCGCGTTCGCGTGAGTTGTGAGGATCATTTCCGCCGCACCGTCTATAGACCAGTGCAGAAGAGGGAAGGATCAAAAGCGTCTTCAGCCCGTTATTCGTTCCGAGTGCAATCCGGTGATCACAGTGTCGGAGCCTGTTTCTCGTTGCGCTCTTCCTATGGTCGAGGGCGTTTGGCGAGGGGCGTAACCCGAGAACCGGTGTTCATGGGCAATCGAACGCGAGAAACGGTTGTCTGAAGAATCTGCCTGCCGATACGAAGGGTGTTGGTATGCTTATCCCGTTCGTGTAGCAACGACAAAATGCTCTTCCGCCACCGGCGGAAGAGCATTTTTCTTTTGCGGCAGGATCATGTGATCCTGCAAGCGAGATTCCGCGTTCTCGACTCGTGGTAACCGCTTGTCCGCCTTCAGGAGTCACCGTGAGTTCCCTTCCCACTGATTGTCCCAAGTGCAACAGCCGCTTCATCCACGGCTATTCCGTCGAAATCACAGGTGGTCCTGCTATGGTCGGGTTTTGGATCGAGGGCCTACCGAAGAAGGCATGGTTTGGCCTGAAATTACCCCCGAAAAAAGAGTGGATTCCCCTCGCTACTCTCCGCTGTTCAGGCTGCGGCTATGTGGAGTCCTATGCCCGTTCGGAGCTCGCCGCCAAGTGATGGCGCTGACGAGTCGTCTCGAGGGATGTGGTATTTTATTTCCGTCGCTCAACACTGATGCGGCACGCCCTTGGGCCAATGAGCAGGAGGGGCGTTTTCATTGAACCCTGAACCGGAGACAGACCATGAAGACTCCTCAAACCCTTATCAGCTTTGCCGCCGTCCTGATCCTTGGAATCTATCTTGGCAGCACGTTCAATCAGCCCGTGAGCGCTCAGGCCCTCACCGTTGGGAATCCCCAGGCACGCTACCAGATGGAGACGTGGAACGCGGGAACCAGTGCAAGGGGCTGCTATGTGCTCGACACTTACACGGGCAAGATCTGGTCGATCGAGGGCACTAGCCAGCCGAAGAAACTTTCGGATCAACTCCACTAATGACTGATCCTGCGCTACGCTCCCTCCGGTTCTATCACCCACCGGAAGGAGAATGCCGTGGACCCTGACGCCGCTTGGTACGAAATCTCTGAATACGTTCAGAACGCTGAATGGGCTGAGGCCCGAGAACGAGCCTTAGACCTTCGGCACTGGCTTGAGACTGGGGGCTTGGCTCCCAAGATCACCGGACACGAATCGTTCGACCGGATCGCCGCCAAGGCCGCTTGTAACGCGGTTCTGGAACGGTAGAACTCTGCCCCTGCCGGAAACGGTGAGGGTTTCTCTATGCGCCTGTGTTGTTCCCGCGGAAGCTTGTACCGTGAATTGCTGAACTTCTCTCCAATCATTGAAAGGGAGAATCCACATCAACACCGCCGACGAGATCAAACATCAGCTCGAATCGTTCCGGTCCCAACTCCAGATCGTGAAATCTCAAGGCAAGACCGTCAACAACGGGGCAGCCAAGACGTACTTGGAAAAGAAAATCCGAGAGCTGTTATCCAAGCTCCCACCCAGTCCTCCACCGCCAGCGCCGGTCGACACGAAGCGTTCTGCTTTTGAAAAGCTCTTCAGGGATTAGTCAGCTCCACGCTGTGGCCATAGCGTTTCCGTGACCGCGCATCATTCATTGAATCGCACGGGAGAAGCCGGAAGAGGTTATTCAAATCGACCGCGATCAGGTCGTGGTGCGGTCATACGTCGACGGACTCGTGAAGTCATTCGAGAGACGGGCGGCGTGATTCGCATGGCCGAGATTAGGGCCCCGGATCATTCGTTGAGCCGCGCGGCCGCGATCAAAATACTACACTTTCGGCAAGCCGGCGAGTTCCAACACTGGGCGAATTTCGATGGTCCCCAAACGCGCCCCCGGCTGCTGCCCAGCGATGGCGATCGCCTCGTCGAGATCGTTCACGTCAATGAGGTAGAAGCCGCCGAGCACCTCGCGCGTTTCGGCGAAGGGACCATCGGTCACGACCCGTTTGCCGTCGCGGACCCGGACGCTGGTCGCCGTCGCCACCGGATGCAGCGGGGTGGAAAGGATGTACTGTCCCCGCGCCTGAAGCTGACACATCGATTGCACGACTTCTTCGATGGCTTCCTGGATCACAAGCGGCCCCGCTTGCTCCAAAGTCTGCTCTTCATGATAGCACAGCAGGATGTATTTCATGTTGATCACTCCGAAGTCGGCGATTTGCCAATCTGTGAGGAATCGGATTCTCGTGAAGCGTCATGCCTCCGCTGACACCGCGAGCCTGTCAATCTCGCGCAACAAGGGTCTCACGGGCGGCGATGCGAGCATTGAACTCTTCATCCGCGGGGCGAATTTCGAGCACGTCGCCGAGCCGCAGGCACGGATGTTGGGACCACGCTTCAATGGCCCGGTCGATGTCCACGAACCGGTTGATGGCCACGCCTCCTAACAGTTCTTTGGTTTCGGCGTAGGGCCCGTCCGTGACCACGACCTTGCCACCCTGCGAGCGCAATGTTTTCGCCGAACGTGCACTTTGCAAAGCCACTCCACCCAGCGACTGGCCGTACTTGCGGAGCACTGCGTCGTAAGCCAGACATTCATTGATCATGGCCTCTCGCTCGCTGCTGGACATGACCACCCAGGTGCTCTCCTTCCCGTAACCCAGACACACGAACGTTGCCCCTTCCGACGGAGCATCGGATGCTACGGCCTCTGGCTGGCAACGCGCTGTCACGTCTCCATCAATCGGCCGAATCTCGAAGGGGCCAAATCGCAATCCGGGGTGCTTGGACATCAGTTCGACGGCGTGGTCCAGGTTCCGGGCCTCGATCACGCCGAATCCCCCGATCTGTTCTTTCGTTTCGGCAAACGGACCGTCAGTGACGAATGCTTTTCCACCGTTCGACCGCACGGTCTTGGCGGCTCGGCTGAGTTGCAACGCTTCCCCAACTCCCGTCCAGTGTCCTCCTCTGCGCAACACGTCGTCGTACGCAAAACACTCATCCACCATGACTTCCCGCTCTGCGTCGGTCATATTGTTCCACAGGTTCTCGTCAGCGTAACCCAGACATGCAAATTTCATGGGGCGGTTCTTTGGGTTTGTGATTGCTTCGAGGGCTGAATGTGCGCTGATTGTCGAGCGTTTCGAGACTGGGCGAAACGCCTAAACAAACCTTGCCATCATGATTTGGTCGAACGTGAGCCGCGCGAATCGACAAATCCCTGGAAAGATTCTCCCACATTTTCAAGTTTACGCGGACGCCGCGATTGCTCTGGAAGCGGCGGTGTTCGACGACGAGTGAAGAACGGCGCTCGCGGCCACCATCATCCGTTGATCGCGCGCGACTTAGACCAATACTCATGTGCTTGAAGTCATCAAAGCTCGGTCAGATCGCTTCAGACGCACACACTCGTCCAGCAGTCGCTTCATGACGCATTGACTCGGTTCTCGAAGGCCGCACGCCGACTTTGATCATGCCGAAACACGTCAGGCATAAGCCAACCAGCCGCGGCTTGATTCGCAGAATCGGCTGCGGGGACCCACGAGGCTTCAGCGGAATGGAGGATGACGAACGGCAAATACGCCATGTGGGAAGCGATTGTGCCTCCCGGGGGGGCGGACCACCACCGCACATCCACAGTCGAGAAGAAGAAGGCTTTTAGGCCCTCCTCGAAGGCGACGTCACCTTCCAGATCGGCGACGAACCTCTTGTGGCATCGGCAGGCACATTCGCCAACATACCAATTGGCAGTCTCCACTCCTTCAAAACTGAGACCAGCCAACCGGCGAAGATGCTGATTTCAGTCGTTCCGGCTGGATTGGAGCAAATGTACTTTGAGGTCGGCGTGTCTCTTGCCGAGGGAGCGACAACTGCCCTCCCGCCTCCGAAAGCCGAGATTGAGAGACTGCCGGCTGCCGCACCTCGCTACGGGGTTGAGATCAGAGTTCCGGGACATTGAACGAAAAACTATCCCACTTTCTCATCTTGGTACTTGGACGTGGTACAGTCTCTTCAATCAATCAGATGGGAGCGAGTCGGCATCGTGTGCCGATCAGCATCTCTTCCAAGCAGTCAATCAGGGAAATGCGGACATGGCCGAAGGCACGATCAAAAAAGTGTTGGACAAGGGATTCGGATTCATCAAAACCGCGAGTGACAAAGACCTTTTCTTTCATTCTTCTGCTGTTCAGGGTGTCGGGTTCAACGATCTGCGTGAAGGCCAGAAGGTGACGTACACCGAAGGCATGGGTCCGAAAGGTCCGTGTGCCGAGAACGTCAAGCCAGCGTAGTCTCGGCGAAGATTTGAGACTGTTGAAGAGACGATGTTGTATCTCTATCCGAAAATAAGTCACTGGGGAATCGTTCCGGTCAGTCCACGGCCCATGACATTACCTTGAAGAGGCGATGCGGGTCGCTTCCAAACCAGCGCGCTCGGCCGCACGGACGACGCACAAACGCCCGTGAGGCTCATCATCTGCGACCGTCCGGCAGCCCGAGTTGGTGCCGCCGCGTATAGACCGCCGGGAGCGTTCGACCCGTAATCCGTGCTGTGTCGGTCGCCGTGCAGGTCCGCGGTGCCACATCCTCTTCCGCCGTCCACGGTCGCCGCGCCTTCGGTGGACGAACACCAGCCCGCCGCAATCCATCCCCGATCTTCCGCCGATGCTCCCGGCTGAGGGCGCGCCCGACGTTCGCCTTCAACAGCGCGTCCCGGACATGAATCGGTCGTAGCTTGCCACGCTTCGCCGCGGCGATCTTCGCATTCCGCGCCGAGCTGGAGCGATCGATCTTCGCCCGCATGGCATCGCCACGAGGTTCCAATCGCTGCTTGCGCAATTCGGTTGAACCCGGAGTCGTGGACTCGATGCCGAGAAGTCTCCGCCACTTGCTGACGGTCTGTGGAGTCACGCTCCAATGGTGACAGATGGCTGACGCGGATTCGGTCCGAAGGGCGATGAGCAGTCCGTCAAAAATCACAAGCCCGGATTTACGACTTCCCCGTAACTTGCCCATCGGCCAGGGGATCGGCGCATCGGTCGTCTTGGCGATCACTACGTCGCCGCGGATGACATCGGTGACCGTGTCGCCGTAGTTGTACCGCGGTGTCGCGTACTGGCCGATCAAGGCGATGGAGAGGGCGTCAAGCATCGGCGCTACTCGCCGTCAATGTCGTCTGTGAGGAACCGATTCAGCACCTCGCTGGCGGACGTCGCCTGGCGAAGTCGGTCACAAAGTTCTTTGTTCCCCAGCAGTCTCATCATGCGTTCCGATCGCCGCATCCATTCACGGCGTTGCTTCTCAGACGGATCGCTGGGACCGAGAATCAAAATGGCGATGTCGATCGGCTCCCCATCGAGACTGTCGAACTCGACCGGTGGCCGACAAAGCCCCAGAATCGCAAGCGGATGTTGCAGGACCGCATGGCGCGCGTGCGGGATCGCGATTCCATTGCCGATTCCCGTGGTGCCCAGGGCTTCGCGTCTCAGGACGGCTTCGCAAATTCCTGGTACATCCAATTCGGCGATGTGTCCCTCCTCGGCCAATCCCTGCAACAATTGCTGAACAACGTCGCTTTTGTTGACCATGCGACCGCCTTCGAGCAGCCGAGAAGCAACGATGAATTCAGAAAGCTGCGACATGACTCAGCCTCTCCCGTCGGTAAGCATCTTTAGCTGCTCGCCGCCGCTTCCGATGTGGCAATCCACCAGCCCATAGTCGATCAGCAGCCGTTCTGGGGGAGTCGCTACCGGACGCGTTGTTAGGATCATTGGCGAACCAGGTGGACCCGCGGCCGAATTGTTCGTCGACGATGATTCGCCGCGGGTTTGGTTCTGGCGCAGCACTACGCTCAGGTATCGAACAACCCTCGATCAACTGGTTTGATACAGTCTGGCGTCTCGTTCCGGGCATTGTTCACGATGGGATTAACCCGCTCGGCGGTGATCCAGTCCGCGGGACATGGGCGGATCAGCGATTGCAGCGTGTCTGTCGGGATTTCGGGATCCAACCAGACGTCCCAATCAGACCGGCCCAGAATCACCGGCATCCGGTCGTGAAACTGCGCCATGACCTCGTTCGGGTCTGTGGTAATCAGACAGCAGGACTCGATGTGTCCCAGATCGGTCCGGTCGCACACTTCGAAGATGCTGGCAATCGCAATCGGATCACGATCCGTGCGGGTGATGTGCCACGGCTGTTTCTGTTTTGGCGAAATTTGCTCCCATTCGTAGAAGCCCGAGACCGGGATCAGACAACGTCGCTTCTTGAAGGCACTGCGGAACGCCGGTTTCTCGGCAACGGTCTCCCCGCGAGCGTTGATCATCGTGGCCGCCCGCTTCGGATCGCTCCAGGAGAGAATCAACCCCCAGTGATGCGGGAGCGCCACCCGCCCTTCGTCGGTCTGACGGATGGCAACGATTGTTTGTGTCGGTGCGACGTTGTACCGAATGGGAAACGGGTCCGGCTCGCGCAGCAGGTCAAAGTATTCCTGTAGCTCGTCCGGGGTCGCACGAAGATTGAATCGGCCGCACATTTTGGTACTTTCGAGAGAGGCTTCGATCTTATCGGCGCGGGCCAACGGGGCACAAATGAACGACGACGAGTTTCTATTTGGCATGCCTTGCTTTCTCATCGGTCGGTATCCGGCTAAGGCGATGCGCCAGAATGCTCGACTCGTCCAGAACTATTTGGTCTCTCACACGACCATCGGGCGTTCGCTGATGGTCTTCACGGAGATTGCGCTTGCCGAGGAGTACATCAAGAACGAGGCACCGGATTGCCACCCCGTCCTGTTTGAGTCGCCTGCACTGCTGGCCGCAGTGATGCAATCCATTAGCAGAGACACCCCGAATGTGCTGATCGATGCCTCAATAAAACGACGCGGTCACTGTTTCTCGCTCGCAGGTTTAATCGAGTCATTGATCGAAGATGGAAGATAAAGTCGCCCTGGTGCTGAGTGTCCACAGGATTCGCACAAATGAGCGATGACGCCTTCCTGCGGCTCTATCCTTGCTACGTCATCGGGAAATACAGTGACGAGGAAAGCCGGGACGATCCCGCCCACATGCAAAGTTTCGCCCTGACGTTGGCGAATCAGCAGTGGGCGCTCATGGTCTTCACGGAAACCTTGTTCGCCGAACGGGTGATCATCGCGGAAGCCGCCGTCGGGCACATCATTGAGATTCGCTCACCCTCAGAACTGGCGAGTGTGCTCCGCCAGTTCCAAGAATACTTCACACTGGTGCTGATCGATCCGAACCCAATCACGAAGAGCGGGCGAGGATTCCCGGTGGAAGAGTTCCTCCGTGGATTGCCGAGGTAACGAATTCGCCCCGCGGGATGAGTGCGGGGCGCGTCCGTCATCGTGTCAACCGTGGTGCAGAAACTGGAACTCGCTGACTAACGTGATGGTCAAAAGTCAGGGCCGGGATTCTGGTACGGGGTTAGTCATTCAACGAGCACGATCTCTCCACGCATGAGCACGACGTGCCGAGATCGTGGTTGAAATCGATTGGCGTACCATTCCAGGGCATCGTTGGCTTGACGGTTATGAGAGCCCAGCAAACGTAGAGGTGTATAGGCGATGCGAAATAGGGGATAGGAAATCCAGTTCTCCGTCATCAGCAATACTGTAGGCCCGTAACTGAGCGGGTATCCCACGGTCGTCAACATCACGACGACCGCAATCCACCACCGTCTCTTCCACGTCCACGGCGCGAACCAGGCGATGCGGCGGGGGTGTTCACGTTGCTCACTCAATCTCTGTTCGCTACCTCTCTTTGGGGCGTTTGAGCGTTGCGTAATACACGCTCCCCGCCATTCCGGGCACTGTTTGATGGAAGGTGATCGTCACTAACTCCCACCGCTTCTCCCCCAGTTTGTTCAGCGATTCTTGCTCAGCGAGCTCGCCGCCAATGGGTAGCTCCTGTGTCTTATATTCCCACTGCTGAGCGGCTTGAATCGGGTTCGGCTGATTCTGAGCGAGTCCATTCGCGCTTTGATAGACCAGCGCCACAACCGTCAGAGCGATCACTGTGGCAGCAAGTTTGCGAAGTTCCATTTGACTCTCTCCTGTAAAGGTGAATTCCCCGCATCCCCGCCACGCTACGCGGAGGACGCGGGGAGAGTCAATCGGGAATCGCCGATCGCCGGAACGGACGATAGATCCGTGACTCCCGGAGTCGTCGCCCGGCAGTAGAATACCGGAAAGCCTTTCACTCCTTCTGAGGCAGGGAGATTCTGATGATGGGTCTGTCGGAACTGCTGATCCTGTGCGTGATCATTTTGATTCTGTACGGCCCCGGCGCGCTCGTTTGGTGGTTTCTACTTTGGTACATGACTGCTCATCAAAAGCCGAAGTGATCCCATGTCCGACGATGCCCCACCACCACCCGCCGCCGTCCCCACCGAAGTCCCGTTGCCGCGGTCGGTGCGACTCTTCGCGCCGTGGACATGGCGTTGGTGGATGTGGATTTTGGCAAGCCCGCTCCTCGGAGTGGCAACGTATGTCGGAGCGTTCATCCCCGCTTTATGGTTGGCCGGCCACTTTGGTCAGACAGATGCCTTCTACGACGCCTACCGACCAATGATCGCAATGCGCCGCTGGTTCGGGGTGAACGTGGAAATGTCGGTTGATGAATTGATGTTTCGAGTCAGCCCGATGGGCTGGATCATGGTCCAATTCGCGGAGACGAACGAGCGAATTGAAAGTGGAATCGAGTTTATCCCGGATGGAGCGAATCTTTCCGACTACGAAATCATCCGGATTCCAGCCGATGGGAAATGACGCCCCATCTTCCACCACAGTTCCGCCGGTCGTGTCGTGGTTTGCGCCGTGGCGATGGTTCGCCCATTGGAAGCCGTGGAAACGGTGGACGGCGGTCGTCGTCGTGCTGCTGGGTGGATACATCGAAGCGCCGGTGATGATCGTGGCAACAGTCAACCTGACTGGCTTCGATGGTTCATCGACTTCACCAGCCGTAATGGAATCGCTTGCGTTCGGATACCACACGGTTTTTTTCCCGATCATCTTCGCCGCCGAGCTGTCAGAAGTGATTGGGCAGTTCTACAACATCCAGATTGATGCACTCGCTACGCTGTGCGGCGGATAGTTCTCGTCCCACCGTGTCGCCTCCCGCATTGATCGCGCGGACGATGTTCGGGGCGCGGTTGGGTTCAATCGTCGATGCTGGGCGATCCTGCGAAGCCGTTCAGGTGGGCCCTACGTTTGTGCCTAGAAATAGATCATGGTCACTGTGGCGGTCCATTTGTCGCCAACTTTTACAGCGACGACGGTTTGCTTGTGAAGCAGTCCGCTTGAAACGAACGCCGTGACGCTGCCATCCCGATTTTGTTTTAGATTGTGGATATCGCCGGGAGCAATGGCGTGAATCGCGCTTTGTATTCTCAGTGTTTCGTCTTCTGACAGCGGCTTTGGGGCAGAGTACCGAATTGTCAAGGCAATGGCCGCCGCGCAAACGAGGATTAAGCCAGCGATGGTCACGAAGATGCGGCGTTTCAAATTCCGTTGAACGCGCGCCATGGTTGCTCCACCTTGCAAATAGCAGGTATTCGACCACCGAAGTGCGGTCGAGTTTTACCGCAGTTTCGCGGTGTCGCCACGGAGTTGTCAATTCGGATTCCGTCAAACGGTACTGGTCCACTTCATTCCGTGTTGGTCAAAGATTCCGCGATGTGCGGTTATCGCTCATCCGGATTAGCGCGCTGATCTGTTGCCGTATTCGACTAGCGACACGTTCTCGCGTGTCTGGGTCGTGTGGATAAGCAGGTACATCGACTGAGCCAAATTCTACGCAGCCGTCCACGGTGCCAATGCTCACCGCGAGTTCCACACCTTGATGACCGGTGTCGCCGATCCAGCCACGCACTCGAATCTCGGATGTGGTTGTCGGCTGAAGTTCGTCGGCAATCAGCTGTGTAAGTTGAAGTATCTGTTGAGCGCCATCGGAATCGTGGTGCATGGCCGATGCCCAGTGAGGTGGCGTCCATCCCCGCCACGCTACGCGGAGGACGCGGGGAGAGTCAATTGGGAATCGAAAACGGGGACTGGAGTCATAAAGTGTTGGTCAAAAAATTGCGGCTCGCTTTCACGGCGTTCGCTCAATTGCATGGTCTCGACCGCTCGATCAGACTGGAGTCAGCACCAGCACGGGAGACATCAATGCCGATCAGAATCACCGCCACCATCCGTGACGACGCCGAATTCTCCGCCGATCAGGATGAGGCTGCATTCATGCAGCGAGCCCAGGGGCCGTTCGTTCGGATCGCCTGCCCAGACCTCGCTGACACCGTCCCCGTTGATGTCGATGAGATGATGTCGCGTCTCGACTTTGAGGACGCTGGCATGAACGACAAGGGCTGGGTGGTCGGCGTTGAGGATCGCGCTTGTGCCGTCCGCCTGCTCGCCGCTGGCCTGCTGGACCAGACAGGGGACGACATCGTCGCGCGCTGGAGCAACCTCGCTTCGCCCACCCGATCTCGATGACCGCAGGAGAAGGCTGGGGCCTGGCATTCGGGAATGTTCCGAGCGGGCGCTAATACTGCCGAATCACACCCACGACAACCCCTTCGATGTCGACGTGGCTGGTGAAAATCGGCTGCATGCCTTTATTGCCCGGTTCCAATCGCACGCGTTTGGTTTCGCGATAATAGCGTTTGAGGGTGGCCTCATCGCCATCCACGCGGGCCACCACAATGTCCCCGTCACGGGCCTCCACCCCCCGCTTCATCACCACGTAATCCCCTTCCTGAATATGGGCATCGATCATCGACTCCCCTTTCACCCGGAGGCAGACGTGATCGTCGCCATTGAAGAGACCGCTGAAATCAATCCGTTCCTCCTGGGGGAGCGCCAACGAGGGACTCCCCGCAGCGATCATTCCCGCCAAGGGAAGGCTGCTGCGCGATTTCGGCGAGTTGGTCAACTGAATCGCGCGTGACATATTGGGTTCGCGTGTGATCAAGCCTTTCTTTTCGAGGGCTTTCAGGTGACACATCACGCCGTTCGGCGAGCGAATTCCGAACTGGGTACCAATTTCCCGGACTGTCGGTCCGTAGCCGCGATGAACGATCTTGTCGCGGAGGAATTCGTAAATGTCCTTCTGGCGTTGAGTGAGGACGGTCTTCGGGTTCTGCATGCGGGTTCCTTCTGCGGATCATGCTCGCGGCAAACTGATTATGAATCATTGACGGCGCTGTCGGATAGGCTGGCCCCCTGAGTGGGCTCAATCAGACGCGGGGGTTGGTGATCGCCAACGGGATGATACCGCTTTCGAGCAGCGCGTTGTTCTGCTGGCCGCTTGATCAATCGGATCTCAGCTTCGATCACCGGAAATCCCGCGAGCGATGGGCAACGCCCGCGAGTTCCTCCGCCAGACTGTCCAAGCGGTCGACGATGATGTGCGTGATCTCGTGCTGGCGTTGCAGGATGCCGCGGGCGATCAGCGCGCCCGCCCGGCGGGCTACCCGATGGAACCGTTCCCAGGTGGATTGGTGAATGATCAGGTTCGCGGTCCCGGTTTCGTCTTCCAGCGTCATGAACGTGATCCCTTTGGCCGTGCTCGGTCGTTGGCGGAGCAGCACCAGCCCGGCAACCTTGTAGCGCCGGTCCGGTTCCAACGTGGCCAGGTCGGCTGTGGTCACGACGCCGCGATGTTGCAATTCGTCTCGCAGGAAGCGCAAGGGATGATCGCGGAGGGAGTATCCGCCGGCCTGATAATCGGCGATGACTTCCTGCTCGGGTGTCACCGAGGGAAGCGGGGCGGGGGCTTCGTCGTCGAGCCCATCGAACAAGGGCGAGGCTTCCCGTCGCGCGAGGGCTTGCCACAACGCTTCCCGGCGCGTGAGACCCAGCGACTGGAAGGCATCGGCATGCGCCAGCTTGGACAGCGTCGCCGTCCGAAACCCCGTCCGGCGGACAAAGTCACCCCAGTTCCGGAACGGGACCGCTTGGCGCACAGCCGCAATGTGCTCCGCCACGTCGGCACCAAGCCCGGCAACCAGGCACCATCCCAACCGGACGGCGAACTGGGTGCCTGCTGTCGGTTCGAGCGTGCATTCCCATTGACTGTGATTCACATCCGTCGGATGCACCGCGACCCTGTGCTTGCGGGCATCGGTGATCAACTGCGGCGGCTCGTAGAACCCCATCGGCTGGCTGTTGAGCAACGCGGCCAGAAACACGTCGGGGTGATACCGCTTCATCCACGCCGAGGCATACACCAGCAGCGCGAACGAGGCCGCGTGACTCTCCGGGAAACCGTATTCGCCGAAACCTTTGATCTGGTTGTACAACCGCTCGGCAAACTCCGCGGTGTAGCCGTTCTTGTTCATGCCGGTGAGCAGTTTCTGCCGGAATTGCTCAATGACCCCGGTCTTTCTCCAGGCTCCCATCGCCCGTCGGAGTTGATCGGCTTCGCCGGCCGTGAAGCCCGCCGCCGTCATGGCCAATTTCATCGCTTGTTCCTGAAACAGCGGCACACCAAGCGTCTTCTCCAGCACGCTCCGAACGGCTTCACTCGGATAGTCGACGGCTTCCTCCCCGTTTCGCCGCCGCAAGTAGGGATGGACCATGTCCCCCTGAATCGGTCCAGGGCGCACGATCGCCACTTCAATGACGAGGTCATAGAACTCCTTCGGTTTCAGCCGGGGGAGCATGCTCATCTGCGCGCGGGATTCGATCTGAAAGACGCCGATCGTGTCCGCCTGCTGGATAATCTGGTAAACGGAGGCATCTTCCGCGGGAATTGTGGCCAGCGTGAATTCCAGACGCTTGTGCTGTTGCAACAGCGCGAATCCCCGTTGGATCGCCGTGAGCATGCCCAGCGCGAGACAGTCGACCTTCAGGATGCCGAGCGCATCGAGGTCGTCCTTGTCCCACTGCAATACCGTGCGTCCCGGCATGCTGGCATTCTCGATCGGGACCAGTTCGCACAACGGCCGCTGCGTGAGGACCATGCCACCGGTGTGCTGCGACAGATGCCGCGGGAAGCCGAGGATCTCCTGGACCAGATGCAACAATTGCCGACCCAGGCGGGTGGTGGGATCGAAGCCAGTTTCCCGAAACCGGGCGGCAAGTTGGTCGCTGCTGTCGACATGGTCGACCGATTTGGCGAGGGCATCGACCCGATCCAGGGACAAACCCAGGGCCTTGCCCACATCGCGGACCGCCGAGCGGGGCCGATACGTGATCACCGTCGCCGTCATCCCGGCCCGGTCCCGACCATACTTTTCGTAGATGTACTGCAACACCTCTTCGCGGCGTTCGTGTTCGAAATCGATGTCGATGTCCGGGGCTTCATCCCGTTCTTTGCTGATGAACCGTTCGAAGAGGACATCAATCCGGTCGGGATCCACCGACGTGACGCCGAGGCAAAAACAGACGGCGGAATTCGCCGCGGAGCCGCGCCCCTGGCAGAGAATGTCCCGGCTGCGCGCGAAGCGGACCAAGTCCCACACAGTGAGGAAATATGCTTCGTAGTTCAATTCCTGGATGAGCTTCAGTTCGTGCTCGATCTGTCGCCGGACTTTGTCAGGCAAGCCGTGGGGATAGCGGTGCGCGGCTCCCGCCCACGTCAACTGGATCAGATGGGACGACAGGGTTTCTCCGGCCGGGCAGAGTTCTTCGGGGTAGTCGTACCGGAGTTCGTCGAGGGAGAATTGACAGCGGTCGGCGATCTCCTGTGTCCGGCGGATCGCCTCCGGCACGGCGGCAAACAGTGCCTGCATGGCCCCCGGTGCTTTCAGATGCCGCTCGCCGTTGGGAAACCGCTGGAACCCCAGCTCCGCCACCGCACAACCGCATCGGACCGCGGTCAGCACATCGTGCAGGTACCGCCGTTCCGGAGTGTGGTAATGGACGTCGTTCGTTGCCACGAGGGGGACGTCTGCGGCCTGGGACAGCCGCTGCCATTGGTCGAGTTGCCAGGCATCCTGCGGTCCGTGATGGAGTGCCGCCACGGCGTAGCACCGATCGCCGAAGACTTCCCGCCAGCGTCCGAGTTCGCTCGGTCGGGCATCCAGAGTCGACGACGGCAGCACGCCCCCCGCCAGCAAACCGTCGGCATGGGCAGCGACATCGGCGAACGTGAGGTGGCAATCCCCTTTGGGAGCGCTGCGCCGGCCCAGCGTGATCAACCGCGACAGCCGGCCATACCCTTCACGGTGCAGCGCCCACAACAGCACTGGCCCCGCATCCACCGGCGTGATTTCCGCCCCGATCACCAGTTTCAAACCGGCGGCTTTGGCGGCCACATGGGCCCGCACCACGCCGGCGAGACTGTTGCGGTCGGTGATCGCCAGCGCGGACAGTCCGAGCGCCGCCGCTTGGTCGACGAGTTCGTCCGGGTGCGAGGCCCCTTCGAGAAACGAGTAATTCGTCCGACAACGGAGTTCGGCATAGGCGTCCGCGGTCACCGGTACCGCCAGGCGGGGCCGGGGACGTTGCGGTTTCGGGGGAAAGGGGAGTTCGGGCATGGTGCAACGGTGCCGAGAACGATGAGGATCGGAGGGGATCGAGTTCCCTCTCAATCAAAACGGCCATGCAGAAACCAGTCTCCAGTGTCCTGTCGACGAAAGACCCAGTAGTGAGCACCGGACTCGATTTCCACTCGGTAATAGTCTCGGCGCAAGTCAATCTTCCGCCACCACCCGGTCGCGATCCGTTCCGAGCCCCACCAGCGCGCCACGGTCGCGGTTCCCGTGGGTAGGAAGATCCGTTGGGGTGGCCCCTCGGGAAAACAGGCCACAACGTCCAGCGGGATCGGCGTCGGTTCCAACCGCCACGGTCGTGCGTGACAGACCAGTGGATCGACGATGGGGGCAGTGGTGGTCTTTCCGGCCGCGGTCGTCAACCACGGTTCTTCCCGCCAGGACCATTCCGGCAACGACTCGGGCTGCGGCACCGGTCGCACCACGGCGTCTTCACCCAACCGGCTGCTCAGACGGTCGATCAACTCCACCAGGTCCCGCGTCCCCGCGTGGCTCGCTTCCCCGAAGAGCGTGGTCTGCTGTTCGTCGTGCCAGCCATCGCGCTGGACTTCCAGCCGCATCGACAGCATGCCGGCCGACCACGCCTGCCGCTCGCAACGCAACTGAAACAACTGTCGCAGGTGTTTCTCATCCGTGGTGGGGCGGGACAAGCGCAGGGGGAGGGCCTGTTGGCCCTGCTCGGTGACGATCTCACAAGCCAGTTCCAGAATCCCCGCCCGACGAGGAGCCAGATCGGCCAGGAGTTGCCGCAGCAATTGCCCGAAGACAAACTCGATGCCCTCCTGCTGCTGCACGGGATATTCGCCACTCCAGGCGGCTGTAATCGGTTCGGCCCACCGTTCGGGAGTAAAGGATTCATGGACGCGGCCCCACGCCTGATCGAGTCGCCGCACCAGGTCCTTCCCGAACCGCGCGGGCAATGAGGTTTTCGGCAAGGCCCGCAGTTGACCGATGGTGCGCAGGTCGAGCTTCGTCAGCGTCGCGACGACGGTGGCCTCCAGACGGAGGGCCGCCACCGGCAGCGCTTGCAGCGCCGCTGTCGGATCGCCCGGTGGCAGAATCTCACCATTGGCTCCGGCATGGGCCACGGCCCACGCCGCCCCGATCGTGTCCGCGATGGCGGTGCGGATCTGATAACCCGCCTCCGTCAATTCCCGCGTCAGCGCCACCAGCAGCCCGCGCTCGTCACCGTGGAGATGGGCACAGCCTGCGATGTCGAGCAACAAGGCTTCCGGCTCGTCCGTGTCTTCGAGTCCGACCAGTGGTGTGTAACGCTGACAGACTTGCGCCAGGTCTTGCAACGCGCGCCGATCAGCGGCCGGATCGGCCCGTTTCCAGGCGGGAGTTTGTCGGCTCACTGAGCGAACAGCAACGGGCGTGCGGCCGCGGTGGTGCGCAGGAACGGTCTTCACCGGGGCCAGCATCGCCCGTGCTTCCGACACCGGCCAGCCGACTTGGACGCCGCATCGAGCCGCTTCGGCCGAGCGGGCGGTGACGCGCAGGCCCCGACTGCCGTGCTCAGCCAGCACGACCAGCGGCCGGTTCCGCAAGGCGAGGTCGGACTGCTGGAGTCGTTGAATCGTCCAGTTCGGCAGCCACACGCACAACACCCGACGCATGATTCCACTCCAGCACCAGACTTTGACCAGCGAAATGACCGCGGGAATAGAGCACGTCCACCCGTGCCCGGCGGCTGTGTGCCGTGTGGCCCGGCAAGGGGGTCACCGCCAGCCGGAGAGAAGCCCACGCTGCCTGCCGCGCTCCCGTGGAGGGGCGAAAGACCATGCCGATGCCCCCTCCGGTTTCCGCGGCCACTTGCCAGCGCCGCAAGACCCGCTCCGGCGTTCGTTCGGCCCAGCACCAGGTGAGGGCCACACCAGGGCACCGCAGGGCTTGTTCAACGGCCCACCACTGTTCGCTCTCGGTGCGGGGACAGACCAGCAGACAGGACACCGGTCGTGGATTTGCGAAGGCTGGCAACGGGCAAAACGGCACGATCGACCGGATCACGCACCACGTTCCCCCAGGTCTCACCACCGTAGGAAGGCACCGAGAGGCCAGTTCCACCCCGCCGCTGCCTTCCGGCAACCACCATTCGACCAGACTTCCCGCCGTCAGCCCGCCGGTGGGCAGCAAGTCATCCAGGGCAGGAATTCCCGTAGAAATGGCCGCTTTCGGGGGCTGACACGGCCGTTCCCGTGCCATTTTTGCCCGTAGTTCTCCTAGCGTGGCCGCCACCATCGGGTATTTCCACCATTTGTGAACAAATGGAACCAAACAAAAGAATACGCACCATAGGTACACTGTCGGCCGGGCAGCGTCAAGACGTGCAACGAATCCTCCGGATTCGCGGTCCAAGGGTCCGGTAGTGCTCCCCGGCGGACCGTGGCATGATGTCCGCACAGCGATTTCCGCCGCGGATCAGCGTCCGCCACAATCCGATCGCTGGCGGTCATGGAGGACAGCCCCCGGTGGACATGAATGCGTTTCTCGCCGATCTCAACCCGGAACAGCGGGCCGCGGCTCAGCACGGCCGCGATCCGCTCCTGATCGTCGCCGGGGCCGGGACAGGGAAAACGACCACGCTCGCCCATCGTGTGGCCGCACTGGTCGCCTCGGGAGTGTCACCCAGTCGCATTCTGCTGCTGACGTTCACGCGCCGCGCGGCTGCCGAGATGATGCGGCGGGTGGATGCGCTCCTGGGGAAGTGGCGAAAGCCGGGACTCGATGCCCGGTCCGTCCAGACCCGTGAACTCTGGGGCGGAACCTTTCATGCTGTTGCGACCCGCTTGCTACGGCAGCACGGACAACTCATCGGCCTGACACCGGAGTTCACGATTCTGGATCGGAGCGATGCCGAAGACCTAATGAACGCCTTGCGGACGGAACTCGATCTCGCCAAGGCTGCGGCCCGGTTCCCGCTGAAGGGCACCTGTCTCGACATTTACAGTCGGGTCGTCAACACGCAGCAACCGCTCGACCTCGTCCTCAAAGAGACTTTCCCGTGGGTCGCGGAGCAGGCCGAAGGACTGAAACGGCTCTTCACCGCCTACACCGACCGCAAAGAACAACAGCAGACGCTCGACTACGACGATCTCCTGTTGTTCTGGCACGTCTTGATGACCACCCCTGAATGCGCGAACGTAGTGCAAGGGAAATTCGATTGCGTCCTGATCGATGAGTATCAGGATACGAACACCTTGCAGTTTGAAATCCTGCGCGGGCTGTCACCGAACGGGCAGGGTGTCACCGTCGTCGGCGATGATGCCCAGGCCATCTATTCGTTTCGCGCCGCCACCGTGCGGAACATTCTGGATTTCCCCCAACACTTTCCCGGAGTCCAGGTCGTCCGCCTTGAACAGAACTATCGCAGCACGCAGCCGCTGCTCGATGCCACCAATGCCGTGATCGCGCTGGCCACGGAAGGGCACCGCAAAACCCTCTGGTCGGCCAAGAAGACCGGCCCGCTGCCGCGGTATGTCCCCTGTCTCGATGAAACCGAGCAGACGGACTACGTCATCGAGCAGGTCCTCCAACTCCGCGAAACCGGGATCGAACTCCGGCGGCAAGCCGTCTTGTTCCGGGCCTCACATCACAGTCTCGCCTTGGAGTTGGAACTCGCGCGGCGGAATATCCCGTTTCATAAATTCGGCGGACTGAAGTTCGTCGAAGCCGCGCATGTGAAAGACCTGCTGGCCTTCCTGCGCCTGGCCGAGAATCCGCGCGACAGCGTCAGTGCACTCCGCGTCCTGCTGCTCTTGCCTGGTATTGGTCCCAAGAAAGCCGGCCAACTGGCCAAAGACCTGCAAGCCGCCGAAGGGGCCTTTGCCACCTGGGCCGATTTCCAGCCGCCGAAAGACACGGCCTTACATTGGCCGCTCTTCATCGCCCTGATGAAAATCCTGATGCGGACCACGAGCGCCCGGCTGACACTGGCGGAAGAACTCCGGCATGTCCGGCTGTTCTATACGCCGCTGCTCGAACAGAAGTTTGACGACGCGCAGGTCCGGCTCCGCGATCTGGAACAACTCGAACAACTGGCCAGCCGGTTTGAAAGCCGCGGACAGATGCTGACCGAGCTGACGCTGGATCCGCCGAACTCCACCCAGGATTTCGCGGCCGATCCACTGCTCGATGAAGACTGGCTCACGCTCAGCACAATCCACTCGGTGAAGGGACTGGAGTACGACGCCGTGTTCCTGCTGCACGCCGCCGACGGCAACATGCCATCGGACCTGGCGACAGGCAATGACGCGGAGATCGAGGAGGAGCGGCGGCTGTTCTATGTGGGGCTCTCCCGTGCGAAAACGTGGCTTTCGGTCTGCCATCCGCAGCGGTATTTCTTTGCGCATCGTTCCCGCAATGACCACCACAGTTACTCTCAGCGGACACGATTTCTGCCAGAGACGATTCTGCCGCTGTTTGAAACCATCAACCGCAAGCCGACGGGTTCCTCGCCGGGGGCTTCGACGACCGCCGCGGTGCTCAGCACGGCCGATGTCCGTCGCCGCATTGGACGGTTGTGGTGATCCATGACGAGCTTAACGCGACCGCCCGACGAGTTCGCGAATTGCCTCACGCACGCGGTGGGTTTTGTGCTCAGCCTGGCCGCGACCGGCTCTCTCATGACACGCGTCGCCGGTCACTCCGTGGCGGTGCAGGTAGCGTGCGGCGTCTATTCCCTGGCGCTGTTGCTGGTCTATGGGAGTTCGACGCTTTCGCATCTGTGCTATGACCCGCACTGGCGGCGGCACTTTCGGACTTGGGACCAAGCCTGCATCTTTCTACTGATTGTCGGCAGCGGTACGCCCTTCGCCCTGATCTATCTGCACCAGGGAGCGTGGCTGTGGCTGTTGGGCGGTCTATGGGTCTTGGCCGGTCTGGGCGTCGGCCGCGTCCTGCAAGTTGGCGATTTATCACGCTTCGACAAACTATCGTACGGACTCTTGGGCTATCTTCCGGTCATCGCCATCGGAGAATTGTCGCGCCAGGCACCGAGCGCGGTCGTGTGGTGGATTGTTGCTGGCGGGGCGTGCTACACGGCCGGAGTGCCCTTCCTCTGCCGGAGCGCCTCGATGCCTTATGCGCATGCAGTATGGCATCTCCTTGTGATGAGTGGGAGCGCGTGCCATTACTGGGCCATTCTGCTTGCCGTGTCTAACCACTTGGCTTGAACGAAATGGAGAGCGTGGACGGCCATGTCAGCATACGCACGCTTGCCACGCTGGCGTCGTTTCATTTCGATCGCGCTGCCTGCTTCATTGCGACTCGTGAAGTCGATGCGGACTTCAAAATCGACTCGCGCGAAAGGCAATAACAGGCTCTAGAGGATCTTCTTCAGGCCCGCCAACGACAATTCCGTGCATTCCATGGGGGACTTGCCGTCGGGATAGACTTCCTGCTCCACAAAGATCCATTCAGTCCCACCGACGGTGCGGCATCCTTCGAGCGTGGCGACCCAGTCAACGGAGTCTTGACCGATGATCGCTTTCTTGTCTTTCTCACCCTTCAGCACCGTGGGCTTGAAATGCACCAGCTTGGTGCGGCCAGGAAACGCTTTCATCACTTCGGCGGGTTGTAGTCCGGCGGCGGCACTCCAGCCGCAATCCTGTTCGAGAACCACGTCGTCCGACGTGCGCGCCGCAAACAGGTCCCAGTAGGTGCTGTCGCCGAACTTCGTGAATTCTTTGGTGTGATTGTGATAGCCACACGCCATGCCGAGCGGCTTGAGAACCTCGGCGGTCTTATTGAACGTCTCGGCCAGTTTCAGGCTTTTCTCGGGGTCCGTGAAATCGCCGTCGCCGGGGACAATCAGGTACTTGCAGCCGATAATCTGGTGGAAATCGATGGTCTTTTGCAACTCGGTCGGCTTGAAGTTGCCCGTGCCGATGTGGGTGCTGATGCCCTTTAAGCCCAGGTCATCGAGCTTCTGGCGGAGTTCCTTCGCCTTTCCGTTGTATGTGTGGTAGCCGGCGAATTCGACGCCCGTGAATCCCATCTTCGCAATCTGCGTCAGGGCGGCGTCGAAATCTTTCCCGCAGGCATCGCGCACGGAGTAAAGTTGGACACCAATCGGAATGTCCTTACCGGCGGCTCGCAAGAGTGAAGGAGTCAGTCCGATCGCAGCACCTAATGCGAGTGAACCTTGAATGAAGCCGCGACGAGTCAACTTTTTCATTTTGAGACATCCAATTGAAGTGAATGGCAGGTTGTGGCGTTACCTTACCACGATGCGTCCAATTGTGCATTCGTCGCTCGCTGCCGATGGTTAGCGGCGCGCAGTGACTCCGCAGCTTCCCATTCGATCGTGATCTGCACAATCGTACGATCGCGACTTTTTCAGAGAGTTTTGTGTTCCCGCATCGACTCGACCAAACACAGGATCTCGCTCCGCATCTCGGAGGCGGGCAAATGGACCTTCTGTCCGTGACCTGGCAAGACCCACTCGAAGCGATAGTCGGCCAGTCGCTCCATCGACACGATTTGCTCCGGCCAGGAATACCAGCAGTAGTCCTCAGATGCGGCGAGATGCTGCTCGTCGCGGTCCCAATCCAGGTGATCGCCGGTGAAGAGGAAGCGGTCTCGATATTGCAGAACGCAGTGCCCTTTCGTGTGGCCCGGTGTCAGGATGGCGAGGAAATCCGGGGCTAGCTCCCACGGTCCTGCACCGTCGAGGACCACTTCTGCACCGGGCTGGGACGACAACTCGTCCCGATGGATAATGCGGCGACTGCCGAAGTGGTGGGCGTAGCGCTCGGCATCCGCCACGTCATCTCGATGGGTCAGGAAAATGTGCGCAATGCCGCCCAGCGCCTCCAACTGCTGCACAAGAGGTTGAACGAACTTCGGCGAGTCGATCATCCAATTGCCCGCGGCGTGCCGGATGAGGTAGCTGTTGCCGCCGTAAGACTTCGGCGAGTTGTAGCCGCAGTAGTAGACGGGTTCCTCGATCGCGAGCGGCAAATCGCTCATCACGCCTTTCACGTCGTCATCGCCCAGGCAACCGATAGAGCCCGTAGGACACGACAGCAAAGCACGCAGCGCTTGTCGGCGGTCAGCACTGGCCTGCGGCTGAGCTTTGACAAAGGACGTTTCAGCGGCCTCACCAAAGACCGCAGGAGCGATTTGCCGACACGCATCACAGTCGATGCAGGTCGAATCCACATAGAAGTCGCCCGGGACGTTTTCTACGACCCGTTTCTTCAGGTTGGCCATGTTCGCATCTCCTGTCCTTCATTCTACCTGAGGATGACGTGCTGTTTGGGGCTGCCCTCATCAACTCCGCTTTTCAGCGCCACCGTGCTGACATCAAGCTTGCCCTCCCTCACAAGGGGATGGCTGATAAACTGAAAGAATGAAACGCTCAGGTCACGCCGATTTGCCGTTGCACGGAGGCCGAGTTCCAGTGTGGCTTGGTCAATCGCTCGATCTGCGTGACTTCATCCGGCGTGAGTTCGAATTCCAAGCTGGCTAAGTCTTCGCGCATGTGCTCGCGGCTGTCGACGACTTCGACGCGAACGCTCTTCTGAGCGGTCCAGTAAGCATACTGACACGTTGGTAAGACATTGACTGAACCGGTTATCGATCCCGCTCAGTGCCGGCTCGGATGTCTTTGACATCCCAAACGATGCCTGTTGTGTCCTGAGAAAGACTGATCAACTTGGTGCCATCTTCATTAAAGCTCAGCCAACGGGGCCAATCGAGATGTCCGGACAAAGTCGCCACATGTTTCCGCGAAGGGATGGACCAGATTTGAACACTTTTTGTTTCGTCCTTCATGGCGCAGAGGGCCATGAGTTGTGCGTCGGGCGAGAATGCAATGGAGGAAATGAAATGCACTCCGCAGTCAATACGAGATCGCTCCCGCCCAGTTGTGACATCGAGAATCGCGACCGATAAAGTGATCCGTCCAGGCCGCTCAGAATCGGGAGCGACGACAATCGTGGCAACCTGCTCTGAATCAGATGTGAACTGGATCGGCATGAAGACGGACCCGTGCGGGTGCATGCTTTTCGACCACAGCCGTTCTCCATCCCGCGCACGAAAGACCTGAATCTCTCCGTTGACGGGATTGCCACAAGCAAAGAGGTCTCCATTCGGCGCGACTGCGATTTCTGTTCGCGTTCCGGGATTCGTTTTCGAAACAAACGGAATCTCAAATCGCATGGACTGTGAATTCAGATCCCAGCCCCGCACCACGCCATCGGTTCCGCCAGAGATAAGACAATGGTGCGAAAGAGAGTAACCCAAGGAATTTGTTACTGAAGCATGCCCCGAAAGTGTGTATGCAACTCTTTCGGCGTTCAGATCGAAAACGTCGATTGCTGAAGTCTCCCCGGCAACCGCCAGATGTTCACCTCCAATAGCAGCGATGGCGATCGTTGTTCCATTGGCACGGGAGATCGATCGTCCGCGTTCTCCTGTCTCCCACTTCCATTCTCGAACCGTCGGACCAATCTCTCCTGTCCAGAGTCGATTTCCGGCGAGATGCCCAGTGATCAGTCGGTAGGCTTGGTCGTCCCCGACAGCAATCGGATCCCAAGTGCTGACCCTCACAAAAGACGTCCGTCGCGAGCCCAACGCCAGCTCTGAATTGTCCGGCGCGAATGCGATTCCGCCTTGGGATGAATTCGAAATGAGCTTTGCACGTTGGCCAGTGTCGACGTTCCAGATGGCCGATTCACCGAATCCCGACATCCCTGCTGTTGCGAGGTATTGACCGCCCGGAGAGCAGGCAAGTCCGGCACAAAGCGTTTCCCCCAGGGCCGTCACAGAAAGAGAAGCGTCCAGATTAACGATCCGTACACCCTGATTGGTCCCCAAAGCCATTCGATCGCCACTGGGAAGAAACCGGACGAAATTGACTGATTCTGCACCGTCCGCGAGCGTCGCCGTTAATCTCCCATCATGAGTGTCATAGACGTCGATTCCCGCTTCAGCCATAACCGCGAGTCGCTTCCCATCGGGCGAGAAGTCCATCATCTGCGTTGTCGGAAAGGACCGCTCTTGACCAGTGAATGGCAATTTGTACTTCACGTAGCCCGCTTCGCGAATGACATGAATGAGGCGATCTCCGCGCAAGGCCAGCAGATCACCCTTTGGTGACCAAGCGATTGCGAAAAATCGCATATCCGCCATCAAGGCCCCCACCTGTAAATTCTGTTGCGGCGTCCAGAGTACGACCCCGCCACTCCGATGAAGGACAGCGATTCGATCTCCTTCCGGCGACCATGCAAAGCCCGTGATATCGATATCGCGCAGTTGTGTGGGCGTCATTTCAGAACCCGTGGCGCGCTCCCAGATTTGAATTCCCGTCGGCATCGTCCCCACTTCCGCGAAAGCTGCCGTCGCCAGGTACTGACCATTTGCAGAATACTCCAGCCGATCCGTTGGAAACCGAGGAAGGTACTGCAACGATCCCAGTCGTCGTATCGCGTGAGCGGGTAACACCGGATCGCTTGATCCAGCGGGCGTGATTGGCAGTGAGGGCGATGATGTTCGTCCGCATCCAGCAACGACCAGAACGATCGCAACGGCTGAGGTGTAGAGATGTAACCGTTGCAATCCGCGCATCGAATCACCCATCAAATCGAAAACTTACGACGGGCTTCAAATCCCCAGTTGAACCCCACCCTATCCCATCCGCATCTTCGAGAGAATGCCAGTGACTGATCGCGGTCTTGAGAAACTACCTAGGTTCAATAACCCTCAGTATGTGCGTCTAAGCGGCTGCAAGATGAAGATTGCAGCCACCAGGAATTCAGGGCCCGAATGCCCCGAGTGTTTGTCCGTAGGGAAGGGCCATCTGAAAAACGAAAACGCCCCCGATTCGATCACCCGAATCGGGGGCGTTCGTTTACAGCAGGTTGACGACCTTGTCGGCCAGGCCCTTCTCGCCCATGACGATGTTGAGCTTGCCGGCCGAAGCGATCCTTTCGAGGACTTCCAGTTCCGCAGCCGCATGAGGGTCGGGCTTTCGGCCAGCAGTTTGGCCGTGTTGGCCTGGCTGCGGATGGCGGCCGTTTCCTCCCGCCGCGCAATCAGGTTGGCCTCAGCCGCTTTCTTGGCCTCCGTAACCTTGTTCATCAGATCCTTCATCTCGCCCGGCAGGATCACATCACGGATGCCCACTGAGGCGATTTCCAGACCCAATTCACCGGCGCGATGCCGCACATTGTCTTCGATTTCCTTCGCGACGGCGTCTTTGTCCGTCAGGAAGGCATCGAGTTCCCGTGCCCCGACAACGCCGCGCAGTACGAGCTGCGTGTCGCGGTAGAGTGCTTGTCGTACGTCGTCCGTCTGACTGACCGCCTTGCGGGCATCGACAAGCTTGTAGGTCACCACGGCGTTGAGCCGCAGCGTGACTTTGTCGGCCGTCATGATTTCCTGACCGCCGACATCGACCATCGTTTCCCGCAGATCGATTTCCACGACCTTGGCATCCGCCGGGCCCTTCCAGAAGGCGTACTCACCCGGCGACAGCGTTTCGACATAACGCCCATCAATGAACAGCACGCCGACGCGATCACGCTGCACCGTGCAGACATCAAGGACGCGTGCCGACAGAGGCGAGCGGACGATGACCTTGAACTGGTCGTGCTCGAAACGGACCGGCCGAATGTCGATGACCTCAACGCGGACCTGCTTCTGACCCGTCCAGTAGGCGTACTGACCCGCCGACAAGATATGGCTGAACCGGTTCTCGACCCAGACCAAGGCGCGCTCGGTATCCTTCAGGTCCAGCACAACGGCGCGGTCCGCGAGCGTTCCTGACTTGATAATCAAGTCGAGCTTTTCATGAACCAGCCACGGATCGCGCTGCGAGACGACATCCACTCGGACTTTACCGAGCGGGTCGAAGAACCAATGCTTGCCTTCGCCGACTAAGCCGCGGAATTCGCCATCGCGGAACAAGAGGCCCATTTCGTAGCTGCGGATTTTGTAACGCTTGAACAACAACACAATTTGTCTCCGACTTCTCAACTTTCAATTTGATGCTCATAATCGACACGACAGTGTCGAAGGCGTTCGCGTGATTTCTCAGAGGTGCTGAATGTCGACTGCCCCTGAAGAATCCCGCAATGATTCCACTCGCTTCGATACCAATTCGGATTGCATAATCCCTGCTGAATCGATCCCCACTCGTCAGCGTCTCCCTCTGTGGCTACTGCTGGGCGGGACACTATGCGGAGCCGTTCCCGGGATCGTGGTCACGCTGTGCCACGGATATGGTGGGCCAGGAATTACGCTCGGCGGTGCGATAGTCGGTTTCCTGGCCGCCTATGAGCGGATTGGGCTGATTCGGTTGCTGTCATTAGCATTCTTCGCCATGGTGGGGAACGTGGCCATTGCCGGGACGGTCTCTGAATCGGCGATCGATGCCACGGAACAGCCACCGGTCCGGTTTCCCAGCGATGCTTTCTATGATTGGATTCTCGGCGGATCACGACTGAGTCGACCGTGGGTGATTGCTTTAGGGCTCGTTTCCGGAGCAATAATTGCTGCGGTCCTATTCGTCTACGACCGCATTGTTGTCCCTCAGGGAGGTATGGGTTGGATCGGCGGACTACGAGAGGGCAAGCCCATTGAAGCGAAACAGTGGCTTTATATTGGGTATTGTTCCAGCAGTATCATTGGCGCAATCGTCACGCTGGGATTTTCTCCAGCGCATCGCCGACCGCTGTGCTTGGCGGGACTGGTAGGATGCCTGTTCGGCCTCATTGTGGGATTGACTCAACCCTGGACAATGACGGCATCGGGGGCATGGATGTTCTTCGTTCTGGCCTTGTTCGCGACACAGGTCACTTCCCTTCTGATTGCCGTTATCGAAGCGTATGACCGTCATAACGCATCAAGCACAAATTAAAGTCGCAGTGAAAATACCCGCAGAAGACGAAGCGTTCGCGAATCACACGGGAAAACACGGAGTGACGCTTGAGCCGTGGTCTCACTGGGTGTCGACGCGGGTCGGAAAGATTTTTCGACCGATGGCGAACCATCGGCCGCATCAACTTTTTCGTTGCCGCGCCGTAGCCGAGCGAGTCCCACGGCGGAATCTGCGTCCTGCATAGTATTGTCGTGTGCTGCCGTCACCGCGGCGAACCGTGATGATGGCCGATTCAACGATCGTCCGTCTCCCTTGGGCTGCATGGTGGATCTGTCCATGGGACAGACCCGGTCATCGGTGAAAGCCGACGTGTGGTACGGGAATCGAACCCGCAACAGCCAGTTCCCTAAACTGGTGCTCTACCGTTGAGCTAACCTCTCCAATGACTTCCGGTCAGAACCCATGTTCGGAACAGACGGAGCCCAACCCTGCCGGGTGGCCCGCCCGCCGCTGGACGGAGACATCAATGGAGTAATCCTTCAAAGAGACGCCGGTGGGAGTCGAACCCACTGCATGCGGCTTTGCAGGCCGCCGCCACGCCGTGTAGCTCCAGCGCCATGAAAACAGTGTCCCTGCCAGGAGTCGAACCTGGTCTACGACCTTCGCAGAGTCGCGTGCTTCCAGTACACCTCAGAGACGATCAGTACCCCACCGAGGAATCGAACCTCGCCCGACTGCTTCGAAGGCAGTCCATGCGTCCTCCACACCCGCAGGGCAATCAAGCAATATCCCGACCTGGAATCGAACCAGGGCCTGGACCTTCGGAGAGTCCCATGCAATCCGCTACACCATCGGGACAGAGCCAACGACTGGATTCGCACCAGCATGCTTCCGCTTACAAGACGGACGCCTTTCTCAATCAGCCACGTTGGCAATCAGCACGAGCGTGAGGATTCGAACCCCATCCAGCGGCTTTGGAGACCACCCGCTCTCCCAGGAGCACACTCGTGTAAATACCGCCGAGCCATTTGAAAAGGACTCGGCGGCGATCATCATTCATCCAGTTCCACAGTCCAGTACGCCTCGCTGACGAACTTGGACCAGCTTTCGATCCGCATATCGTGCCGAGCGTAGAGCGGCCGCCACGTCGGACGGACCGGAGTCTTCCGCAATGGCATGTGCGCTTCGATCGGCGTGCGGTCGGCCTTCCGCTTGTTGCACTCCAGGCAGGCCAGCACGCAGTTTTCCCACATGCTGGTGCCACCGCGCGAACGGGGTAGGACGTGGTCGATCGTCAGATCCTCGCTCCCCGGTTGGATGCCGCAGAACTGACACGTATAGCGGTCACGCTTGAAAATGTTCCGCCGGCTGAAGGTGACCGCGTTCGTGGGAACCCGGTCATACTCCGTCAGCGTGATCACCTCCGGCACGCGAATGCGAAACGTCACCGACTGCACGAACGGTTCGTCGCCCTGCGGGATCAGCCTCGCCCAATCGGCCCACGTGTAGAGCTGGAAGTCCGTGGGATCCACGATCCGCGCCCGTTCCGCCGCGACCAGTGTCAGCGAGCGGGCCACGGAGGCCACACCCACCGGCTGCCAGTTGCGGTTCAGGACGAGCGTTGGTCGAGTTAAAGTCGCCACCACGATTCTTCTCCTCATCCATTAGGGTGTTCGAACGGGATCGAACCGTCACCTTCGGCGTCACAGGCCGACATGCAGAAACCACTACACCACGAACACCATGCTTGCGGGTGCCGTGCGATTCGACACAGCCCCCGCGAACTTGTTCAGTCCAACCAGGCAATATGCTGCCATTCGCGGGCGGCAATGTCCGCTGGATCCGGAATCACTTCGTTGTTCTGTACGACTCGATGCCAGACATCAAAGTGAATCGTCTGGTGATCGACATGTCGTACATTTCCTCGCACAAACACTTCCTCTCCGCCCGGAACGCGGCAGAGTTCGTCTACACGGTGCGGCTTGCCACCGTTGCGAGCTAAGTGGCCTCGATACTCGACCAGTTCCGTAGCGACCTGCATCTTAGGCCGGGGCAGGAAGAACCATTCTCCCTGACGGATGTAGGCCGCCGTCTTCCGCCGATCCAGACGGTGGTGGACGCCCTTACGTCGCTGCTCCCGCCGTACAAGAGCCGGTTTCAGTGATTCCATTGCCCCACGGACCGTCATCGTCTTGCGACCGAATTCCAACCCGGCGACGAACCAATGCGATTCGTCATGGCCGCAAAGGTAACGTCCGGAAATCGGCAGACGCGATCCCGTCACATCCAGCACCAACTGGCGCAGATGACGATGGACGTCGACAACCTCGATCTCCACCTGATCGTTGCGGGGATATTGAAACTGGTAGGCTTCCAGACGGTTTCGGTTCACGATGTCGATTTCGAACCGTGGACCGGACGTCTGATCTGCCAACCGGGCACCAATCTCCTGAAAGGCGTTTTGAAGTCGCGTCTCCATCATTCTTCTCCTCTAAAACCCTGTGACACGAGCGGAAGGAGCGGGAGTTGAACCCGCAAGGGGCTTTCGCCCCCATTCGGCTTCCAACCGACGCCCGGCACCCATCGGGAGGCCCTTCCGTTGTTTATTGAATACCTCGACCAGGACTCGAACCCAGAATGCCCCGTTAGAAGCGGGGAGTGATCTCCGTTTCACCATCGAGGCAGGAGCGGAAGGCCAGGGATTCGAACCCTGATCTCCTGTAAGGGAGAACCGCGTTAGCACCGCGGCCCGGCCAGCCGTATCCGGCTACCTTCCGTGAACATCAGTGGACCCACCGGGAGTCGAACCCGGATCGCTGCCATGCCATAGCGGTGTCGTGCCGTTAGACCATGAGCCCATTCGTCGTTGTCAGTGGACCGCCGGGGAATTGAACCCCGATCTTCTGGTTGCGACCCAGATGTCGTGCCGTTGGACCAGCAGCCCATTCTTTCTTTTCTTGCTACCGCCTTCGGCCTTCATCCTCCCTACCGGTCGGCGGCCTCAGTTGCTTGTCCGGGAATTGAACCCGAGCCTCGTCCTTACCAAGGACGTGTGCGGCCGCAACACCTACAGACCATCGATTGATCCCGGATGGAGTTGAACCATCGTCGCCAGCATGTCGGACTGGAGTCGTGCCGTTGGACCACGGGATCAGAGTGACCGAGGGGGAGTCGAACCCACAAAATCACCAGGCTCTCGACCTGGTCGCTTTTCCAGTTTGCGTACTCGGCCGGTTAAGGGCTAAGGGCTGATGGCTAAGAGCTAAGGGACAGAGAAGAATCTCTGGCATTCTCCGGCCCTTAGCCATCAACCCTTAGCTCTTAGCCAATTGCAGGCCCCGGTATCGATCCGGGTCCCCCGCCTTATGGGAGCGAGTCGGGCACCTGCCCTGCCTGCAAGAAAGTGACCAAGGGGAGAGTCGAACTCCCAAGCCCGTAAGGGCACGACGTTCTGAGCGTCGCGTGTCTACCAGTTGCACCACTTGGTCATGTCTGTCAGTGACCCGTGCGGGAGTCGAACCCGCGTTGCCGGCTTGAGGGGCCAGATTCCTGAACCGCTAGAAGAACGGGCCATTCTTGATCGAGTGCGTCGGGCAGGAGTTGAACCTGCAATGCCCGCAGGCGGGTGGGTTACAGCCACTTAGGCACGCCAATGCCCAGCCGACGCATTTTGTTGGAGTAGCGCGAGTGGGAGTCGAACCCACAGAATCACAGAGGTTTGAACTCTGCCGCTTTGCCAATTGCGTACCGCGCCGTATCAGCCCTCTCGATGGGATTTGAACCCACGATCTCCACCGTGACAGGGTGGCGAGCACTCCGGACTGCTCCGCGAGAGGGTAATGGGAATAGCTCAGGTGGGAGTCGAACCCACAGCATCCCTGGTTCTAAGCCAAGGTGGTCTGCCGATTGCCTACCGAGCCGTGTTTCTATTGATACCCAAGGCGGGACTCGAACCCGCAATCGCTCGGGTTTAAGCCGAGCCGCTCATCCAGTTGGCGTACCTGGGCGTTCTCTTGTCAGTGATCCCGGATGGACTCGAACCATCGTTGTCTGGGTGTAGGCCAGAAGTCGTCGCCGCTGGACCACGGGATCAATCTGAAAGTGGACTCATCGGGAATCGCACCCGAATCCTCGGTTTGCAGGACCGATGTCTTTCTGTTGGACCATGAGCCCGAATCGTTCGCCAGTACCGAGCGGAAGCCGTGGGACTCGAACCCACAAGCGAGGTTTACCCGCCGCCTGTTTTCAAGACAGGTTCCTCATCCGGCCCGATGACTTCCGTGATCAAACTGCGGGAGTTGGAATCGAACCAACGCCTCCGGGGTCAGAGCCCAGCGTCACTGCCAGCAGCAACTATCCCGCAATGAATGGGCATCGAAGGACACGACGTCCTTTCACAAGTTCGCCAATTGCGGGGGCAGGAATCGAACCTGCGCCTCCGGGGTCAAAGCCCAGCATCGCTGCCAACAGCGACTACCCCGCAATGCTTCGAGAGGGACGGGTGGGACTCGAACCCACGCGCGGGTGCTTAACAAACACCTGCTCTGCCGCTGAGCTACCGACCCGATAAAGTGCCCTGTGGGAATCGAACCCACCTGTTCAGCTTGGAAGGCTGACGCCTCTGCCGATCGGCCAAGGGCACATGTTGTTTCTTCGAGGCGGAAGCCGTGGGACTCGAACCCACAACGGACGCACAGCCCGCACCTGTTTTCGAGACAGGCTCCTCATCCAGCCGGATGACTTCCATGAGTGATCAAGCTGCGGAGACAGGAATCGAACCTGTGTCACGACGGTTAACAGCCGCCTGCCCGTACCAGCACGGACTCCTCCGCAATCGATTTCAGTCAGCGTGGTCGGATTTGAACCGACGCTCTCGTGCGCCCGAGGCACGCGGATTTCCAGACTTTCCCACACGCTGTGATTGCACCCAACGGGAGTTGAACCCGTGCTTCCGCCCTGGCGAGACGGCACGCTTCCGTTACGTCATAGGTGCAGTTAGTCCTGGCCGAATTGTCAAAGAGCAATCGTTACCGCGCTCAACGCGCGGCAGTCATTCCCACGCGCACGATTCGTGATCGCGCAGGAAAGAGCACCGGGTGGGAGTTGAACCCACGTTGCCGCATTACGGGTGCGGAGTCTTGGCCGCTGGACGACCAGTGCGTGTTGTCAGTGGGACCAGACGGACTTGAACCGTCACCTGCTCGGTTAAGAGCCGAGTGTGCTGCCGCTAACACCTTGATCCCGTGTGGTTCACGATGGGGCCGGAGGGATTCGAACCCCCGCCGGGCAGATTAAAAGTCTGCTGTGCTGCCGTTACACCACGACCCCGGATGAGGGCGTGGCCACGTTTGTCTGTCAGGTCTTGTTCCATGATGCTTTCCTTTAATCGCTCGGGACGGAGTTGAACCGTCGCTGTCGCCGTATCAGAACGATGTGCTTCCGTTACACCACCAAGCGCAATCGGGATGGTCAGAATCGAACTGACTGTCTCGTGTACCCAAGACACGCGGGCGACCGGTGCCCCTCACCCCGAAACCAATTGACCCGTGTGGGATTCGAACCCAACCTAGCCAGCTTGAAAGACTGGCAACCTCACCAGAAGTCGAACGGGCCGTGTGTGGACGTACCCTCTCCGTGTTCCGGCAAACCGGATCGTTTGGAATGTGGGCTGGAAGGCGCTCGAATCCTTCTCTCCTGGTCTTCAGCCAGGCGCTACACCATCTCAGCTACCAGCCCATGAAACGAGAAAGCCCGGTGTCCTGTTTGTGACACCGGGCTTCTTTGAAAGCTCGCGGAAGGCTTAGGGCCGATGTCACGTGCGCAGGGGATCGAGGGATTGCTCACCTCGCAAACCTGTACTCCCCGGATTCCCAGCAAAGTCTTGCCGGATCTGGGGATACACGGGTTGCGCGGCGAGTCGATTCGCTGGGTGAGCGAACTTCCTCGAATCTCTCTGTGGGCAATCGGACATCAGCCGGGAAAGCATCATGATCCGCAAGACCTAAGAACGGGATTCTTCCGTGTGATCGTCAGGCGAAGGCGACAGCCGCCAGCGCAGTTACTTATGAGATGCGCACCGGTGCAGAAATGTTCGCGAGATTTTTCAGCGACCTTCATTTTTGCGAGAACAGTTGTCTCGCGTGAGCAGGCATACTTCTCGGAGAACGCAGATCGACGGCTGAGGGCGAATCATTTGGCATCCCCGTAACGCACCCCCAGCCAGATCGTCGGTTCGTCCGGCGTCGTCCAATCTACCCTGTGCTTTTTGAACGCCGGGATATTCACGAAGTTGCCAGGCTTCATCTCGATCATTCCGTCCTCGAACTGCAACCTCGCTGCCCCTTTCAGGACGATGACCCACTCATGCTGCGGTTGGTCGTACCAAAAGTCGGCGGGTGAGGAATGACCGTGCGAGATGATCCGCTCGATTCGCACGTCAGCGGCTCGGATGAGAGTCTGGACAAGCTCCTTGGGCATGTGCGGGGGGAGGTCGTCGAAGATGTTTGTGAAACTCTCATCGACCTGCTCACTGCTCGAACCCAAGGGCTGAAAACGAGGCACTTCCTGGCCATCGATCTTGACCGTCTCCATGAACATCTGTGTCGGACGCACCCAAAGTCCTTGATCTCCATATTCCTGCCGGTAGACGACGTGTTCTTCCAGCGTCTCGCTGTGACGGACGATGCCGAGCACGGTGTACTCGTTCCCCTTGAAGTGGCGATAACGACCGGACGGTATCGAGGTCTTCTCAGTCATTCACTTGCTCTCCCTCCCTGCTTCATCGAACGTCTCCTTTCGGTGTTTGCAATATCTCTTGGATTCTTCGACGGGAGCTTTGGTCGCCAAATCCACATCGTTGAAACTGCCTTTGTTGCCCCACCCGAAGATGCTCTCGAACAGCGGCAGCAGCCGGTTGTTCTGAAGACTCTTCTGAAAATAGACCTCGTGTTCTTTCTCTTTGATTCCCATCTCGTACAGCAAATCGTCGTGTGCGGTGATCCCGATTTCATTGAAATATCGCATCGTGACGAAATACTCGCAGACGTTTCCGCTTTCCAGTCGTCCTGCGAAGTAGTACGGCATGAACCAGCCGATGACGTAACAACTCGCGGCGATGATCCTGCCGATGATGTGATATTTGATCTCGTAATACCGTGATGGCGGAATCGCGTGTTGCCTCATGATGGAGAGAACGGTTTCGCGGTGTTGCCACTCATCCATTTCAATTTGCTTGATCGCCACTTTTTCGTCCGGGTTCTTGACCGAACCGGCGTGGCCGATGTACGCAAACGCCGCCGCTTTCTCGGCCGAATACGCCAACTGAAGGAGCCGTACGAGTTTTGGATGCTGAAGTATCGCTGTCTCGTTCACCGTGCAAGCTCCATCACGTCCCGGCATAGGCACTCTGCATAGCAATCGATTATGGGCAATGGCGTCATTCATTGGGGAGCTGCCGTTGCAGGAGCTTGGTCGCTCGGTTCTGGTTCTCCATTGCCCTCCGGCTCTGCGTGTTTTGAATGGTAGGCGTGCATCGCCAAACCAATTTGCTTCAGATTGTTGGCAACTTGCTTGCGATGGGCTTCCTCTCGGCTTTCACATCCGGTGATGCCGACAAGCGTGATCAGAAACAGAAAACTGACAAGTCGCATTATGGTTTTCTCCGGTCCGGCAAACCTTGCTTCATCGCCTTTGTCGCCTGTTCGGCGTCGAACTTCTTGGGATCAAAGCGCCGCCCGATTCCGTGAGGTCGTCATGCTGCTCGTGCTTGGGATCGGCCAGTGCTTTGAGGAATTCGTAAAAGCCGTAGATGCCACCAACATCTTCAGGCGGACAGGCCCGTGCCCCTTCGAGGCAGATCGGATAGTTGATGCCCGGCTCCTTCTTCGGACTGCCCTCGAAGAGAATCTCATGTTCCCAGCCGTCGCCGAACAGTCACGCACCGGGCTTGGTCCCGATCCCATAATCCCCGGAGATCCTGTGCCGAATCGGTACGGCCGATGAGACTGTCGCTCGATCGGCGATGGTGGCCTGCATGCGTCTAATGCTTGTAAATCTTGTGTTGCGGGCGACCAGAAAGGATCTGTTCCTTGCCCCATGTGGTGACCGCGCGGAAGGCTTCACTGCCGATAAATTGCTTGAATGCGTCTTCGTCCGACCATTCGCTGGTAATCAAGTACGAAGCGTCATCGCTCACGTCTTTCCATAATGTGGAGTTCGTGTGCCCCGCTGCCGCACGCAGCGCGTCGATCACCGCCGCGAACTTCTGTTCAAAGTCGGCTTGTTTTCCGGGCAGCACGTGGTAATTCATTCCGACGGTGACCATTTTAAGATACCCCACTGAGAATTGTTCAATCGAATTTGGATGATACAGCGGCCGGCCACGTCGACTTGACGCGACCGCCCGTGATGACATTTTTCAGTTTTGTGCGAGAGCAGTTTCGATTGTAGGCGAGCGGTTAACGCGATTGCCACGCCGTCAGTTCCCTGGTGGCATCACAGGATCGGACGAAGCGCTAAAGCGGGATTGCGGCCAAATTCTCGTCTGGCGGTCTGTCAGCGGCAGATCCAAGTCGCGTGAAAGCAGGGCGGCTGTCCGACATGGACTGCAATTGAGGCAACGCATCCTTCATTGAACTGCGGAGCGGACGAGTTCGGGGATGGCGCTGCCGTTGGCGACGATCGGAATGGGGCGTCCGCGGAA
>JAKFVC010000108.1 GCA_021732415.1 Planctomycetaceae bacterium | reverse complement strand
GGCAGCTAAACAGGTCCCCGAACCAAATGGGAGGGCGAGGGACCCAGAGGGTGCCCCGCCGAGCCTAAGGCGACCGCAGGTCGGAGTCCGCCGGAGGCATTTCAACAACAAGGCGGCCTCCGGCGGTCGCCGAGCTAAAGCTCGTATTAGGCTCGGCGGGGCACCCTCTGGGTCCCTCGCCCTCCCAACTTGCGTTCCTACGCCCTAAGCTCTTCTACTCGCGGGGCTTAACGCCGCTTGCCCCCCCAGTCGCCGGCGACATTCATCCCCCATTCCGACAAATAGTTTCCGGAAATCTACCGGAACTCGTCCCCCGCTACATGATTTAGGCGGGATCTGTAAGTCGGTTCGCCGTGTGGCGACAGTGCTGCAGGTTATCGTCGCGAAGGGGGAATCTGATGTTTGTTCCAATTCCGGTAAATCTGCGCGACGGGCGGGAGTTTGAAACGATCCCCGTGGTGAATGGACTCCTCGTGGCGTGCAATGTCCTCGTCTTCTGGATCGGATGGCATCCTGTGGTCGGTCCGGGGACGGGATTGCTGAGTATTATCACTTATGCCTTCGGCCATGCGAATGTGTACCATCTCGTCGGCAACATGCTGGCCTTGCTCGTCTTCGGCACGCCGGTCAATCGGCGTTTGGGAAACGGCTGGTACTTGCTGGCCTACCTGGGGGCTGCAACCTCGTTGGGCCTGTTTGCCCGGTTGTTCAGTCCGGGATTGCTGATCGGGGCCTCGGGGGCCATTTTTGCTGTCATCGCCATCGCCATCCTGCTGATGCCCTCGGCGATCATCGAGGTCTTCTATTTCGCCCTCTTCCCATTCACGCTGTTGATCGGCCTCGTTCAGCCCCCGAAGCATTGGGTGTTCTGGTTCATCCGCTGGGACAAATTCGAGCTGCGTGTGTGGTGGGGATTGTTTCTCGTTCCGCTACTGGAACTCTGGGGTCTCTTCTGCAATGGCTGGAACTGGACCAACCTCGGCCATCTGTTCGGCCTATTGTGCGGAGTGGCAATCGTGCTCCTGTTGCCGACTGAGATCACCATGAAGAGGCGGTCGCGTTCCGTATTCGCATAAACAGAGCCAATCAATCCGTTTGTTGGCGATAACAAGACTGGCGTGGCGCTCGCCAAGGCCAGTGTGACCTTGAAAGAATCTTACTCATCCGCAGAGAAGGGCATGTCATGGGACTATTTCGACGCATTAGTGATATCATCAGTGCAAACTTAAACGAGATGACGGAGGGTTTCGAAGATCCAGAGAAAATGCTGAAACAGGCCATCCGAGAAATGGAGCAATCCATCGCGGACGCGACCCAGGAGACGGCAAAAGTCCTGGCCAATGACAAATTGCTGGCGCGAGAGCTGGCCAATAATGAAAACCAGGCCCGCGAATGGCAGCGAAAGGCCGAGCAGGCCGTGACGGCGGGAGACGACAACCTGGCTCGCAAAGCCCTCTCTCGCAAACAGGAACATCAGAAGCTCGTCACGGCATTGCAGGACCAATTGACTGCGGCCCAGGACGCCACCCGGATCTTGAAGCATCAACTCGAAGGGATGAAGGCCAAGCTGGCGGAGGCTAAACGCAACCTGTCGACGCTGTCGGCTCGCAACCGCGCGGCGGACTTCAAGAAGAAGATGAATACACCATCTACGCAATTGGATACCTGCGGTACCGATGACGCGTTTTCGAAATTTGAACGACTGCGAGAAAAGGTCGAACGGGCCGAAGCCGAAGCCGATGCCCTGGCGGAACTACGTGGGAACAACGGTGCTCTGGACGACCATCCGCTCAGCACTCCGGATTCGAGCGGCGACGATATCGATGATGAATTGGCGGCCCTCAAGCAGAAACATCAGAAATGACGAATTCACCTGCCGAGATCGCGCCCACTTTGGCATCGCTGCTGAACGCTGGCGAGAAGTTGCCAGCTCTGGATGTGATTCGGCTGGTGCGGACGCTGGCGACTCAGGTGGCCGAGGTTCACTCGCGCGGACTGATTTATGGCGGGATCACTCCCGACCATGTGGCCCTGGATGCGGACCGCACGCCTGCCTTGCGTGACGCCGCGTCGGTCGTCCCCAGCATTTCGCCGGAGGACGTTCGACAATACGTCCCACCGGAATTAAAGCCACTGTCGGTCGGTGATCTGCCGGTTGAGATGATTACTGCGAGAGAGAAACTGCAGCAGGCTGGCATCCCGCTTGATCCGTATCAGATCGATATTTACTCGCTCGGAGTTCTGCTGTGCCGGCTGCTGACGGGAGAATCTGCGGCCGCCTATCTGCGCAGTGCGCGAGTCAAGCGTGATATGCCGATCGGGTTGCGTCCCGTCGTGGAGCGAGCGTTAGGGAGTGACGGGCGACAGCGATTCCGCGATGTGGCCGAGTTCGCCGGCGCTCTCGACATCGACCTGGCCAACCCAGAACCGGCACCGCCCATTGCTGACGAGACCCCGCCACCTGATTCGTGTGGCACGTCGAGCGATACGAAGCCCAGCATCGTACAGTCTCCCGACACTAAGACCTGGATTAGTCCAGCGGCTTCAACAGGAGCGTCTGACGATGCCCTCCCTTTTACCAGGCTGGGGCATTATGACGTCACGGATCGCATCGGCCGGGGAGGCATGGGCGATGTTTATCTAGGGTATGAACAGGGCCTCGACCGGAAGGTGGCGATTAAAGTCCTGCCAGCCGATCTCGCGCGGCAAAGCGAATTCGTTCGCCGATTTAAGGCCGAAGCCACCGCCGCCGCGAGGCTCGTCCATCCCAATATCATTCAGATCTATTTCATCGGCGAGGATTCCGGCAATCACTTCTTCGCAATGCAGTATGTGGCGGGTGAATCTGTCGCCGACTTGCTGCACCAAAAAGGCAAGTTCAATGTCGACGAAGCCTTGGCCATTGTTGAGCAGGCCCTCTCCGGACTGACCGCCGCCCATAAAATGGGCCTCGTCCACCGTGACATTAAACCGGGCAATATCCTGCTGGATCGGCAGCATCGTCGAGCGCTGCTGGCAGACTTCGGGCTGGTCAAATCAATCGATGCGTCGGGCACGGGATATACGGCGACCGGCGTCGTCATGGGGACAGTCGATTACATCTCGCCGGAACAAGGCCGCGGCCAGCCTGTCGATGGCCGGAGTGACCTGTATTCATTCGGCGTGCTGCTGTTCCAGTTACTCAGTGGAAAACTGCCGTTCGAGGCGAACAGTCCCACGGCATTGATTTTTCAACACGTCTATGAGCGCCCGCCATCGCTGACTCAACTTGCTCCGCACGTCCCCGCCAGCCTGGCAGCCATCATCGCCAAGCTGATGCGCAAGGCCCCGGCCGACCGGCACCAGACCGGTGACGAAGTTCTGGCAGACCTCCGCGCCTTTCGCCAGGGTCAACCGTTGCCGTCGGGAGCAGACCGCCAGAGCTCACCCGAGCTTCTCCCCCGGCCACCGCGCAGCTCGATGGTGTTCGCTCCTGAGAACCTGCTCTCAGAGCCTCCTGCAGTCGCCTATGAACAGGCCGATGTCAAGCCTCCGGGGTGGTGGGAGCACGCCCAGAATCGAGCAAAAAGTCTGTTCTGGCGCCACGCCCCGGAGGCCATTCAGCGCCTCCAGAACACGCAGCAGCAAATCGACGGGGCCGTGGCGCATTACGCTCGCCAGGAACGCGAGCTGCGCCACATTAAAGGAGAAGCCGAGTCTGTGATTAGTGATCTTCTGGCCCAAGCCAGGGAGCATCGCCAGGTCTCAGAGCAAGCCGGAAAGCAAGCCGCAAACGAGACCGGTGTCTCGAAGATCCATGAAGCGCAAGGGACGGAGCTTGCCGCACAGCTCACCGCCACCGAACTCGAACGACAGGCGGCCGAGCAACGTGACCACCTGGACGCCGTGAAGCTGCGGCTAGCAAAACTCGTCACGAAACGCCAACAGCTCGAAAACCAGCGCGATATTCTGAATGCCCGCCTCAAGATGGCCGGAGTGAGAGTGGCCGTGGAGAGTGGCCGGATCTCATCCAATTCGAAACCTCATGCCGTGCTCATCGCAGGTGGGCTGTTGCTGATATTGCTGATCTTGGGAACTTTTGTCACGAGTTCTGTCAGCAATTCGAACGAGACGGCGACGATCACGACGAATTCGGTTCAGTCCCCCACCCAATTGGAGCAAGCGACGAACAAATCGAAAGTGGATGACGTCACCATCCCCCCCGAGCTACTTTCGATTCCGCTGCGTCGGTTTTCCGCAAATGCACCCATGCAAGGGATTTCGTTTGATCCAGATGGGAACCGGTTGGCAATCCTGACGGCACGCGATATTCAATATCAAGAAGTAGAATCTGGAAGCTATCGCTACGTAAAGTGGCCGCGAATCGACAGTGAGGTCGTCAGGACAAGTCTTAGCTCTGACTGGAAGACTCTGGCGGTTGACGTCAAGCAGGTTACGGCCAAGGTTGCCAAATACCAACTGCAACTCTACGACGGAGAAACCGGAACTCTCATCCAGTCGACCGACCGGTTTGATACTCCTGCTGACTCATTATCAGTCAGTCCCGACGGCAGATTTCTCGCAGCGATCCACACTGCGGACAAGCGACCGGGCCAGCTGCGAGTCTGGGGTAGGAGTGCCCTCACCACCCCGCTGAAATTGCAAGGTGGCGACTTCGACGCGCGGGCCGTAGGATTTGACCCGCGAGGCAAATTCATTGCCTGCGGGGCGGCCACTGGGCAGATCCATTTCCATGACCTGGAATCAGGAAAGTTAATTCGGACGCTCGCCGCACATGCGGCTCCAGTCACCGCTCTGGCTTTTGGTTTTCATGGTCACGCCGTGGTGTCGGGAGATGCTGAGGGCAATCTATTGCTGTGGGACGTGGAATCGGGGCAGAATCTGGGGTCTTTCCCTGCGCATCGTCTGCCAATCGAGTCACTGGCGATCACTCCCAACGGGTATTATCTGGCGTCGTCCGATGCCAGTACCACACTGTTGTGGGACATGTCCGTGGGCGTCGTGCGGAGCGTATTCAGCACCCAGGGCAAGACACAACTCGCATTCGATCCGCAGGGCAAGTACCTCGCCACGACCCAGACGGCGGGTGAAACGGGCAGAATCTGGGCGGCTGATATCAGCCCCCAGCCCTTTCAACGAGAACGCTATTCCTCGGTTCTGCACCTATCAGAAAGCCAAGCTCTTACGGGACTCGTGGAACTGAGTGACAACCTGGTCATCTACTCGGCGGGCAAAAAACTACAACTGTTCGATGCGGGACTCAGGACAAAGCTGTCTCGATTTCCCGACCTGGAACAGCCGATCCAGGCAATCTCCCTATCGACCGACCGGAAGACGGTTGTTACGGCAGAGCAGGACGGGACCATTCATTTCTGGGATGTGGGCACCGGAAAATCGCTTTCGCAGATGACTCTGAATGACGCTGCCGACGGCAAGCGTCAACTGATCCGCAAGGTCGAAGCTTCCTCTGACGGCCGATTTGCTGCGCTCACCACAGACAACGGCCTGCTGATTGCCAGGCGTGAAGCCCCCAGCTCCGTCGAACCATCAGTGAGCTCACTCGATCGAATTACGGCCCTGGCCTGGGATCCCGGCGCGCAGCCCAGGCTACTGATTGCAGGTCGCGATCCGAATAGTGGCAGCTCGCAATTGGCGTTGCTGGACGTATCCCAGAATAAAGAACAATTCCGGCTGGATGTGGCACAGGCCTCGATCGACTGGCTCTCTTTTCTGAACGACGGCACCGCTTTTTTGAGTGCCTCTGATGGAACGATGCGGGTGAGGTCCTCGGAGACCGGCGCGGTAACCCGCGATTGGAAGATAGCGAACTCATCCCGCCTCCCGCTGGCTCTGTCGCCAAACGGTAAACGGCTGGCCGTCGCGACCGATCAATACATTGGAATCTGGGATCCCGCTACCGCTCGCGAACTCGGTCGCTTCCGCGCGCGGATCGAACCTGCAGCTCTGAGCGGAATGATTTTCTCGCTTGATGGTCAAACACTGTTGACCCGCAGTAAGCAAGCGGAACTGGAATGGTGCCCGTTGACCATTAAATCGGCGTTCGAAAATAGCAGCACGTCAATTTCACTCGCAACTGTCGTGGTAGGCTTGCAGGCCAACTGGGTCAATGCGGCGCTGTCGCCGGTAGGCCGCGAATCTCTCGTGCAAAGCTTCGGGCTTGCCGCAAATCCCGATCTGCATTTCGATGGCCCACCGGCAGATGCCGCCTTACAAGATTTTACGACCGATGGAGGCTGGTGGCTGAATCGCGGCCAGTTCATCCGGCAACCAGGCGCCAGGCGAGTCGCCCTCGACCTGGGGCCACGTGCAAACTTCACCGTGGAACTGTCCAGTCACCTCTCTCACACGGGAAGGCTGTTTTTCGTCTTCGGACGCAATGGCAAACAGGGATACTGCCTGGCGAAGCAATCCTCCAAACAAGGAGGCCAATGGATTTTATCGGCACTGGCGGATGGTCAACCGATTCCGCTATCGATACCGAAAAGTCTCCTGGAAGCCAAAGAGCTGACCATTCTGAATGTGCAGGCGAAGGATGGCGTCCTGACCCTGGCAATCAGGACCGGCGAACAGCAGGAACCGTCCGTCATCACGCAGAACCTACCGAATGGTCATGATGGCCAACTCCTGATCGGAATGTCCGATGGCGAAGCCGGCACAGCTCCGCTGAAGTTCACGATCAGAAGATTCTCCTCTGACTGATCACGCCCTGTGCTCAGGATGCTGCTGTCACAATACGCCGGAAAGTCCTTCACTCTTGTCCAAAAAAGGCACGGGTCTCGAATGTTGATACACAAAGGGTCCAGCACATATGGTGTCTTACGTGGGCCGCGGAGAGTGCTCGCGGGGCTGATCTTGTTTGGAATCGCGGCTGGCACAAGTTGCACGCCCGTTTCTCAAACGTCTTCAGCTCCCTCGGACAAGGGACCAGCGAGTACGAACCAGCAGAAAGTCGAAACGGTACGCGTCCTTGAAACCAAGCCTGCTGCCCGCTGGCGCGTGCTGCCAGATCCAGTTCCTCTCGACGCCGATCGCATCGCGACCCACTTTGAACAGTTTATTGAGGCCGGACGGCAACTCCAGCAACCAGGTGTGCTGGTGCTGCCAATCACCGATTCGGAAGGCCGTGTTCGCCCCGATGGGCTCGGACTGTGCTATCAGGCGATGTTGGCTCTCGAACGATCGACGAACGCATCGCAAATCGCGATGGACGCTGATACGGCATTCGCGACGCTCCAAGATTCCGGATGTGGCCGAATTGGAAGCACGTTCACCGAACGATTCCGCAACGCCTGTACGCGCTCTGTAGGAGCGCAACTTTCAGTCACCGGAGCACTCGCTAACAAGAACTCAGCGTGGGAACTGACCGTGGCACTCCATCCGCTGGACGGTGCAACGGAACTGACTAAACATTCAATCGGGCGAGGTCAACTCAATACGATTCCCGGCCTGATCGCCAGCGAGATCTCCCGCCATCTAAAAATCACTCTCAGCGCCGAGCAACGCCTGCGAATGCTCAAACCCCAGGTGACGAGCGACGAAGCCAGTACACAGCTCATCGAGCTCATGAAGACACCCCCGGCGTATTACGCTGACTGGATTCAATTTGACAGCTTTCTCCAGCAGAATCCCGATTGTGTTGGAGCCTGGCAACACTTGATTCGGGGCTCCGACGAATTGTATTTCGATTGGTACTACGACTGGATTCAATGGAGTTTGCACTGCCTGGGCCGGATCAATCCCGGATTAGAAGACAGCCACCTCGAACTGGCCCTCATCACTCGCAAGGCTCGTTTACTGACCGCTGAGCACTATTACCTGGACTTGGAACGCGTCGCCTCTAAACTTCCAGGCAATTTCAGAATTCCCTCTCTCATGTTGTCTTGTGCCTTGAAGTCGGGTGACGCCAAAGCCTTTGACAAAATGCTCGCGGCCTGGCGCAAGAGTGACCAACGCTATGTCGATTATCTCCTTCGCGGTCGGTTCCTGATTAATGCCGTCCAGAATCACTCAATCCTGAGAATACTCGGGACGAATTGGACACCAGATCAAGTTCGCCAGCGGCTGGAAGAAGCACGAAGCGACTTACAGAAGGCAATTGAACTACATCCCGACGGTTGGCAAGCCCACAGTCTGCTGATGAGCCTGGCGACCGCGTTAAAGAGTCCCCGTGAAGAAATGGAACAGCACTTTGCCGCGATCGATGCCGTGCTGCCGGGCTACCGCACCGCTTATCGCTGCAAGCTGGAATTTCTGTCTCCGTATCACCACGGGACTATCGAGGACGTCGCCACATTTGCTGAGCAATGCGTGCGGACCAAACGGTGGGACGAGGGGATCCCACAGTTATTTGTAGAGGCCGTCAGATTCGCCACAACTGATCAACAGACTTCGGCAACAAGTTTTGCAGCGTATCGCAATGAGCGACTCTGGCAGGCCGCACAGGTTTATCGCCAGGAAGCCGAGAAATCCGCGACGGCAGATGATCAACGATTTGCCTTTAACTATTTTGTGTATCTCGCGGGAGTGAGCGGACATGCGAAAGACGTTGCAAGTGAATTCAATTTGATCCAGCACGACAATGACCAACAAATCTACCAACGCGCCATATTCGAGACGCCCATCACTTTTCAGTTCCTACACGACCTGGCGAGTGCGCCCGTCGAAACAGATGCTAAGAATGTCAATCTTGCGCTTCGACTCGCAATGGGGGCAGGGGAGCTCGATCTCGCCGACAAACTGCTACAGCAGCCTGCTCCGGCAGATCAGGCGGTCATGATTCTCAACCATAGGAACGCTACGGCACTCGGGCAGCGGCTGACCTCAGAGCGAGAGGTCTCGCTGCAGCCGAAGGAAATCATCTCGGCATTTCTTGCACAAGGCGCGCCGAGCGACGGAATGTTTCCTGGTTCAAATGTCAGTGTATCGGGAATGACCGTTAATGGAGATTCTCTCGTCTGGCGGTGCAAGTCCGTTAGCGCGGGGTGCGCATTGAATCTCTTGCTGCCTGTCGGCATTCGACATGGGGTCATTTCCGGAGAGGTCCAAGTCACTGGAACGGTCGAACGCTTTGGGGTGTTATTGCACACGCGTGCCCTACGCGACATCGTCACTGTCATGTACAAGCCAAAGGATCGTTACGTCAGTATCTCCCGGTCACGACATGAAATTGCCAAATTCCCCTGGGATGCCCAAAACATTTCGTTCCGATTCGAGTTCGGTGCCAAAGAAGACATCCTCGAGCCGCTGCCCGGTTGTCGCGTGACAACACCCGTACTGGATGACGTTCCCAGCGGCTTCGCATTTGAAGCGGATGATGAGCGGCAGGGGCAGAATACGGGAACACTGATTCTGCGCAATATGAAGATTCAGGTCCTCGACTAATTGTCCGCGGCCGCTGCAGACTTATAGCACATTAACAACACTTTTGCGCCAACTGAAAGTATGAGAGTACCAGTGTGCGAGGGTATGAGAGTAAAGAAACGTCCAATGGAATTCCGGCCCTCTTACTCCGAAACTCTCACACCCTCATACTCTCAAACGCGTTTCCTTTACATAAGCTTTAAGTGAAACCGCTCTAGTTTGCATTTCATACTCAACATTAAATGGGCTCAGTTGCCATGACTCATGAAACGCCTGCGAATCCGCTGCCTGTCGAGCGTTTGAAGCAATTTCAGCTCTTGCGATTGATCGGTCGCGGGCAGTCTAGCGCGGTTTATGAAGTGCACGACCAGGAGTTGGATCGCAAGGTCGCGATCAAGCTCCTCAATGCCGAACTGGCCGGTGATTCGTCGCGGGCCAGGCATTTTTTTTCTCAGGCTGCGGCGGCCGCGAAAATTCTGCACCCCAATATTGCGAGAATCTATTACGTGGGCCAGGAGGGACCCCATTGTTTTTGCGCACGGGAGTTTATTGATGGAATTTCTCTCGAAGAACGCCTCATCCACGGCGAACGATTCTCCGAAGCAGCGGCATTGAACATTGCAGATCAAATCCTTCAAGGGCTGGCAGCTACTGAGTCACTCGGGATGCGCCACGGAAACCTGCATGCTCGCAACGTGCTATTCGATCGGACGGGGTCGCGTATCGTCCTGTCAGATTTGCAGGCCGCGGTTCAGCTCGGGGCGGACACAAACCCCACTGAGTCAGCATCGCCTGAGCTACCGCAGATCAATGCCGATCTCTTGAGTGCCGGGCTATTGCTGAGACGATTGCCGCTATTATCTGCCCCCGAGGAATCGCCCGAGGCGACAGCGACGCGGACGGCGGCCTGCAACGAGATTATGGAGCGGTTAGAGGGCAGTGGACAATTGCCGCCGTTCCGTTCCGCAGCAGAAGCACTTGCAGCGATTCAATCCTTGGTTGCGTCACAGGTCACCGTAGAAAACCGTGGCGTCTCGGTAAGCGGGAATCCATCAGTTTTCGCACCAGGACAGTTGGCCGGCAGTGCCGCGCCTTTCGAGTTCCAGGAACTGGAGGCTGATCCACAATTGCCAGATGGGCTTTTCGAGGCCGCGCAATCCCGTTACTGGTATAGCGTATATAAAGGGGTATTACGTCGTCTGGGGCTCGCTGCACCGGAGAATCCACAGCGGCTCAAGGATACACAAGCTGCCGTGGACGGTGTTCTGGTCGAAATGCAACGCCGCTTGCGAGATCTGAATCGAGTCGCCAAGGAGGGCGAGGAAATTCTGCGGGATTTGCAACTGCAGGCTGATCGCCCCGCGACCTCTGACGGCGTTCAACGAGACAGCGCGACGCTGGCCGCGAGTATTGCGAATCAACAGCGGCAACTTGACCAGATCAAGGCACGGCAATCAGATCTGGACCGCAAGGTACAAGGTTTAACTCAGCAACGCGACGCCCTGCACGCACGATTAATCGCTGCTGAATCACGAGGGGCGAATGTTAGTCAACCGCAGCCAGCGAGTCGAACACGAAGTGCTTTGCGTCAGGTTGCGCGGATCGGACTGGTGTTGGGACTCTTCACCTACGCCGGATATCTCATCATTCAATTGGATGAGGTCCAGCCGTTGCTCAACTGGCTGAAGCCCAAAAAGTTTGGAGCGCCTATGCGCACGAAGGGGTACAATCCCCATTTTGAACCGATATTCTCCTGGATTCCGGCCGAGATGACGGCCGTTCCCATAAATTGGCTTAGGAACTACAAGGATGACCCGCCGAATTCCATTTCCTTCTGTCCCGGGCGATCCATTGTGGCAGGCGCGTCCTCAGACGGAACAATGCGTGTCTGGTCTGCTGAATCAGGACTGGAACTCGCCCGCTCGGTGCATGTTTTGTACAATCATTCCGCCAATGTCACGTCGGCAATCTTCCATCCCAACGGGCGCAGTGTCCTGTTTTGTGAGAACGGCTTGAATAGCTCGCTGCTCCTGTGGGATCTGGCGACGGGAAGTATTCTGAGAAGGATGCAGGGAGAATTGCAGAACGTTGAGTCCACTTCATTTAACTCAGATGGTAAGCTTCTCGCGGTCGTGACCCGTGAGAAATTGCCGGGGCAGACATCGATCTTCCAAAAGGGAAGAGGGATCGTGGTGCTGTTCGATGTCGAAACTGGACAACTGGTGGAACGCGTCCCCACTGACAAGGTCAATGTGCTTCGCGCCAGGTGCTCTCCGACGGGTCCGCAAGTGGCATTTGTCGGCGAGAATCAGCCGATTCACATCTGGGACACGAAGCAACGTAAGATCGTCCATCGACTGACAGGACATACGGCGAACATAGAATGCTTCGCGTTCTCCCCGGATGGCCGTCAGTTGGCCGGAGCAGGCAATGTGGAGGGAGACATCTTTGTCTGGACACTGGGCAAGGACGATCAACCCGTCCGCCTGAAGACTGAGGCACCAGTCACCCATGCGGTCAAAGATGTCGCCTTCAGCCCAGACGGACGAGTGGTCGCTGGCATTGGCGCCGGGACTGTTGCTTTCTGGCATCTCGCGCAACAGCGTGCCATCCGCTACCTTCTGACGACGCACGATCGATTAGCGTTCAGTAGCGACGGCCGTTTTCTCGTGACGACGGGCTTAGATCAAGACTCGACCCGTTGGGAGCGAGATGCCAACAACAAACCCATCCAAGCCATTGCGAATGAGGACACTCATGCGCTAGTGTGGGACACTTCCGACTTGGATTCGCTGTTAAAACAGCCGCAACAGATGCCCCCTCAAACAACCTCTGGAACGAGTTCGGCAACGCCCCCAGCCGCGGCACACGATGCCGTTCGGCAATTACGATATCTCCTGGTCACCGATCAGAAGGAATCTCGCGAATGGCGGACGTTCCTGAAAACTGCCACACCCGGCTTTCCCAAGATCAATGTCGATGTCGGAGATTCCTCGGCCAGATGGCAGGAAGTGAAGTTGAATACGACGAAGACGGGATTTGACGGAATTCGGTTCACCTCACCTTTGGACAGCCCGGCCGATCTGCATTGGAGCTTCCACTCGCAACAGGGCCTGGCAAGTTGGATGATCGACAGCCCGGAAGGCCCAATCGAAAACTTTAAGAACTATTGGTCGGATCGCAATCTGAGAATTCCCGAGGTCTCAGTCGTGGAACACAACACGTTTGTCTTCCAACGTTATGAAGGTGGCCGGATACTCCCCGGCAAGGAATACGTCATCTGCTTCGAGTTCCAATCCCAAGCCCCGATGCCATTGCAATTTGCCGTGCATCTTCGCAAATCTCCAGGGGGGACTATCAATCCCGCACCTGCAGCACCCTTTATAGGAAGGCCTCCCCCCGAAACTTCCGGCGACGAGATCAAACAGGCTATGGGTTGGCATTCTCCGTTTGAATCCAGTCAATTTCCTGCGTTGGACGTCGAACGAATTCTCATCAAATCGAAGGATCCATTCGATTTTCGCCCCCGGCTGCCATTGTCGCACGAAGTCCATCCCAACGTGATGGTCCGCCCCTATCAAATCTTTGAGGAGTAATACGGATCGCAAACACGCGTATAATGGAAGGCGAAATCGACAGCGCTGCATCATGTGCAGAGATCACAGTGCAGGTACGTCAAAGATGCCGGAAGTTCCTTACTGGACATGATAGTGCCTTCTGTTTTCGACTGCCTTTCTTCGCTTCTCAATTCAACACCACGTTTTTCATAGTCTTGCTGGATTGGCCATTTGCGAGTCCACTCAAACTGAATTCGAGCTTGCGTGTGGCGCCGGGCGTTCCCTTGGTTCGGTAGTAGATCTTCTCCAACAGCGCTTCCACGCCGGCTTGAGTCGCGTCGCCATTAAAGGGCGACGAAGTATAGATCACATTGTTGCTCGGACCTACTTGACTCCATTCAGCCCTCTCGCCGCAGGCGCCCTGGCAACGAGACTTCTTTGAACTCTTTAACCCCTTCGACTTCTTTGAACTCTTCGACTTCTTCACCCTTCACCCTTCTCTCTTCACCCTTCAAGGCGTCCCAGAACCACCGCCCCTTGGCAGCCGATTCTTTATAACACCGTATCCCCAGTTCCCATTTCGCACGCTTAATCTGCCCGGTCGACCAACCTGCGGCTCCGGCCGCCGCGAGCACCTCTTTCGCCGGACGAGGTTCCCCTGACAGAAAGTCCCGCAACCAGGCGGCCTGCTCCTGCAGTTGCCGGCAACGCGCCTGCCGGGCCGAGGTCCCGCGCACCCGAGACTCAGTCGGAGCCTCACGTCCCGGCTGCCAGGCCACTCCGACGTCAGTAATCCGGAAGGCCAGTCCATCAGGCAAAGCACCGCAGTTATGCCTCACGGGCACCCAGCAGCGAGCTGTCCCATCGAGCACCTCGCAGTCCACCCGCCACACATGCTTCACCGGCAGCTCACACTTGGACGCCGCCGAAATCACCACGATCGCCACGCCACAATCAGCCGCCAGTTTCGTCAACGAGGCCACCAGCTCCCGCAGCTTCACCCGATTCGATCCGATCTTACCGAGGTACGCTTCCAACGGATCGATGATCACGAGCCGCACATTCCCCAACGTTTCAATCCGCGACCGCAACACCGGCAGATCGCGCCCCAGATCAAACCCCCGCGTCCCAGTTGTCCCTCGCTCCGCAGTCGCTCCCGGCGAACCGTTCGTCGCCGGCGGCTGCATGCCAGATGGCACTCGCATTGCGTCCTGGCCAATCAGCCGGTACGCGTTAGCGTCCGGTTCTTCGGAAATTGGAGTCGATTGTTGCCCAAACCGGGGGCTAACGCCCAGCGGCTGATTAATCGAACAGCCAGAGCGCGTGCCATTTGGCTGCATCCCTGCAATGACCGAAATGTTCTTGAGGTTGGCCCCGCTACTCGTCAGCCGCGGGCAGATCGAGTCCCCCACAGAATCCTCGCCATTCACCATCAGCACGCGCCCCGCCTCCGGAGCCCCAGACCCATCCGGCCAGCTAATCCCAGCCGACACCCGAGCCGCCAGGTCGAGCCCCAGCGAGGTCTTGCCAATCCCCGCCTCACCATAAATCACGGTCACCTTATTGAGCGGAATCTTCCCCGGCCACAACCAGCGCACCGGCTCAGGAGTGATGTCCGCCAGCGAAACCTCCAGCAACTCATCCAACTCCGGCACCAGGCTCACCCTCTGCTGCGTAACATCCTCATCCATTTCCGCGTCCACCAACGCATCCAGCGCCGATTCGACAATCCCCTCCAGAGTCACCGGCGACAGGTATCCCCACTCCTTGTGCTGCACAAACTCTTGCAGAGCCGCATGCACCTCGGATTCCGGCAATCCTTGGTCCAGCAACGGCTGAGCCAGCTTGACCAACTCCGCCCGCCGATCCAACCGCGCCCCGCTGCCACACCGGTCGCTCACCGCTTCCCCGCGGACATTCCCACCATCCCGCCCTGTCTTCGCGACACCAGCCTTCGCGACACCAGAAGTCTGCTCGACCTGCGGAGCAGGCGGCCTTACCTTAAGCGACGGACCCCCACCCTTCCCCGACCGAGGATCTTGAGGTCCCATCCCACGCGCCACATCAGCCAGATTCACGAGCTCAAGCAACATGCTGCACCCCATTCCGAAAGAGTCGACAGCAGTGTCCCGCGAAAATCCCGCAGAAATCCCACGCTGCCGACTCAGTTCTACAGCACGCGGCCGCAGCCAGCGAAATCACGAAACATGGACAAATCCAGGGGTCGGGGCTGCTCAAGAAGATTTCCGAGAGGCAAATTCTAGCGATCCACGCAGCTCACACGCGATCTCGAAATGATGTGCGCCCTCGAACCGTCCGGCAGATTCACAGCCGGTGGTGGCACAGATTCAAGAACCTGTGCCACCCCGCGAATCACGTGCAGGCATCATTATGGCTAGCGGCCGGGACGGCCATCCCACTGTCATGTAGCTATCAATTTGGTACTCATTGGTGTCAGAATCATTCCTGATCGCATACAAATTGCAATCAGGTTTCTGCGGAGCCTATCCGCATCAAATGTCTCATTGCTGAGCGTGCCCGGGATCAAGATGCTCGACGGTCCGCGTTTTCGAAACGACTTCTGGTGAATACCACATCGTTGACTTTGATTGATCGACTGGCCCGCGGGGCAGATGCCGGTGCCTGGGGCCGTTTCGTTGAGTTGTACACGCCGTTACTGCTGGCGTGGTGTCGGCGAATCGGGTTGTCGGATGCCGATGCTGCTGATCTCACACAGACTGTCTTCATGTTGCTCTACGAAAAGCTGCCTGAGTTTCGCTATGACCCGTCTCGCAGTTTTCGCGCCTGGCTCAAGACTGTCATGATGAATGCCTGGCGCAACCAGCTGCGACAGCGCAAAAGCCAGTTCTCAAGCCGCTCCGAAGCCCTCGATTCCGATTTGATCCCCGATACGGACCCCCGACTGCAATTGGACGAAGACGAGTACCGCGCGCAGCTTGTACGCCGGGCACTCGCGCTGATGCAGGAGCATTTTGAGCCCAACACCTGGAAGGCGTGCTGGGAATTTGTCGTGAATGACCGCCCGGCCGCAGAAGTCGCGTTGGAACTGGAAATCACCGAGAACGCCGTCTACCTGGCCAAATCTCGCGTGCTGCGGCATTTGCGGCAGGAGCTCCGTGGGTTTCTGGACTGCTGAACGCGAATCTTTCGGATTCTTTTCGAAATCGCAAAATTGCGTGACAGGTTTCGGGGCGGCTGCGTGTAATGTTTGCGTCACGAGGAAACGGGTTCCTCGTCACCGCAACGGAGCTGACGACCGTGTCCACTGACAGTTCCTGTATACCGCTGACCGAGTTGGAGCATTTTCTGCTCGGTCGCAGCGAGGAGGAACGTTCGCGCGACATCGAGGACCATTTGCAATTCTGTCTGAAATGCCAGCACAACATGGCCGCCCTGCAGTCGGAAGACGAATTGGTTCGAGCACTCCGCAAATCACCGCGCGGCACATCCGCAGCCGAATTGGGTGAGGTTCCGCACGAATTAGTGAATTTGCTGGTCCCGCAATTCAAGCGAATTTCGAGCGCCTTCGAAGAGACAGTGACGTTTGCTGGATGTCAGACGGCGGCCAACGGAGAGGGGGCCTCTCGGACTTCACCCCCGTCGATCAATGTCCCGGGGCAGGATGGTCTCGAACATCCCCGTCAACTGGGGCGCTACGCAATCCGGGGCGTGCTGGGGCGTGGCGGCATGGGAACCGTACTGCACGGGTTCGATCCTCTATTGAACCGTTCTGTCGCCATCAAAGTGCTGCAACCCGAATGGTTGGCGGAAGACGGTATGTCGGAACGATTGGTGCGGGAGGCCCAGGCGGCCGCCGCGGTCGAGCATGACAATATTGTGTCGATTTTCGCCGTGGAATTGCTGCACGGCAATCCCTGCATCGTGATGCCGCTGCTGAAAGGTGAGACTGTTCAACAGCGATTGGAACGTGTCGATGAACCACTGACCGCCGGTGAGTTTCTCCAGATCGCTCGTGATGCGTCGCGGGGGTTGGCGGCGGCCCATGCGGCGGGGTTGATCCATTGCGACATCAAGCCCGCCAATCTGTGGCTGGAAACGCCGCAGGGGCGGGTGAAGATCTTGGACTTCGGCCTGGCCATCGACCATGGCGACGGCCACCGCGACAAGGGCCTGATTTCCGGAACGCCGGGCTACCTCGCCCCGGAGCAGGCCAAGGGATTGCCCCTCGATCAGCGGACCGACATCTTCAGCCTGGGTTGTGTGTTGTATCTGATGGTGACGGGACGGGCTCCGTTTGTGGGAGAACGCCGACTCCGGGCGTTGTGGACGGTCCTGTCAGGTCCCCCCGAAGCGGCCTGCCAGATCAATTGCGATCTGCCGGCAGAGTTGAGCGATCTCATCAGTCGGATGATGTCGCGCGAACCTGCAGATCGCCCGGCCACGATGAGCGAGGTGGTCAATGTTCTGGACGCCTGCGAACGCCGCACGGTGGAACTACGAAACGGACTCGTTCGACGACGCTGGTTGCTGGCGATGTTCGGTACCGCAGTGCTGACGGCGGCCAGTGTCGGGACCTGGGCGATGTTCGCCGTTCCACCGGCCGTGAAGCCCGTGCCTGTGGAGATCGTGGGCGATGAACCAGCACTCAACGTTATCCTGCAGCGAGATGGCCGCGATTGGCCCCTGACGCTTGGTCCAGATACGACGACGCTGTCGCTGCCCCCTGGCGACTACCGAGTACGGCCGGTCTCCGCCACGGACCTGCGCCGGCTAGTTCCCGACCAGTTCGTGGTGGTTGACCAGAAATCGCAGTTGGTGCGCATCGCCCTCGTGGGTGAAATTCACCGGCACACACATCACACACAGATGGTGACTGGAGTGGTGACGGTTCCCAATACTCAGCCACCGGTGATTTTCTCCGCGGGCCTAGATCGCGCCCTGGTCCGCTGGGAACCGACGCAGGCGGCGCTGCCGACATTTGTGAATCTCGATTACTCAGCCCGTTGCCTGGCCGTGTCTCCAAATGGTGATGAAGTGGCGACTGCCGGCGGGAACAAGACGTTGCCTCAATCCACCGTCATCGAATGCCGAAAGCCGGATCAGGTCGATGGCCCCGTACGCAGGCTCGAAGGTCATACGCGGATCATTTCGGCCCTGGCTTACTCGCCGGATGGTAAGTGGCTGGCTGCGGCCGACGCAGACGGAGTTCGATTGTGGAATCGTGCGTCCGGGGAATCACAGCAACTTCCGGTCGAGCCTCAGAACGCCGATCATCAGGCCGTCCTCTCATTAGTGTTCTCTGCAGAGAGTCGCCAACTGTTGGCCGGAGGAAATCAACTGACACAGTGGGACCTGGCCACGCTGCAGCCGCGGTCGGTGCGCATTCCGGGAACCGGATCGGTACGCGCAATGGGCCTGATCAAAGGGGGATTTGCTACGGCGGGTGACGACGGCATCGTTCGGATCTGGACGGACATTGACGCCCTGCCCCGCGAGTTCGCCAGCATCAGCCATCCCATCCTGGCGCTGGCTGCTTCGCGCGACGGCACCCGGTTGCTCACGGGAGACGCCGAGAGCCTCGTACGGATCTGGTCCGTCGCCACTGGCGAAATGCAGGGAATTGTACGTGGTCACACGCGTGCCGTGCAGGGCGTGGCCTTCGTCGGTCAGGGTCGACAGGCCGTATCTGCCGGGGCCGATGGAACAGTACGCTTGTGGCAGCTACCGTTCCCGTAGGTACGAATGAAGCAGGATTGCCGGCGGGCGTTCCGTCGGCACGAAATCGACAGTGAATAGGATGTAAGGAACAACCGATGAAGACTGGATTCAGCAAGAAATGGTTGGCAGCAGCGATGGTCGCCGTGCTGCTGTCGTCGAGTACGGTCGCGTTTACGCAGGGCACGACGGAGGCAACAGAGGGCGAAAAGAGTGCCGACCTGGTGGAAGAACTCGCCACAGCCGCGCAACTGGCCGCATTCGGCCGGGGTGAACTGGCCGATGCCACGGGATTGAAGGATTTCAAATCACCGGAAGCACTGGTCGCCGCCGGGGCGATCTACCTGCGAGCTCACAAGGCCACGGGCGGGAAGATAATTCCGTCAGAGGCGAAGGTGATGGATACGGATGGCAAAGCGGTGGTGGAGGAAGGTCAGGCCCCCAATCTGGCCGAAGAAGCCGAAGCTCTGTTTGACGAAGCTCGAGCCCTGCCCACGAAAGACGCTGCCGCGCTCGAAGCTCTGATCAAACAGGCGACCTCGGTGGAATCCCGCGGCGCAATTAGTGGACCGCGAGTGATCAATCGCAAGATTCAGACGGGCAAGACACACAATATCGAGATCGCCTTCGCCCCCAATTCACCGGCCAGTGTCACGATGCGGAGCAGCGGAAAAACGCAGTTCGAAGTCATCGGGAACGGCGGCAAAACCCTCTGGCATAGCAAGGGGACATGGGGCTTCTATAACTGGCACCCGGGCCGCGGGGGCCTGAAGAACGTTACCGTCCGCGTGATCAACAAGGGCGGCCCCCCAGTCGCTTACAACGTGACCACTAACTGACAGCATTGCCAGCCTGGCGACGGCTGATGGCATCCCGGCTGTGAACTATCAGCCGGGATGCTGCTCCTTCCTCTGAACTTCCTCGAGACTCTCGATCATGACGCGCTGGATCACCATTTTGCTGTTACTGTGCATCACGACTCCGCTGCTCGCCCAAGGGAAGGCGAAAGGCAAGGGGAAGAAAAAGCAGGCGAGTCTCCCCGCCGTAGCGATTGAGCCAGAAGACGAATCGCAGGTCACGTTTGCCTTCGATCCCGGTTCGCACACGCGGCCCATCTCAGCCTTGGGTTTCAACAAGGACCAGTCACGGCTCATCACGGTCGGTTGGGATTACACACTCCAGGTCTGGAGCACGACCACCGGCGAACGACTCGACATTATTCGCCTGCCCGCCTTCGGCAGGGACAACGGTTTCGACAGCAATCGCTGGGATCACGCGGCCATCTCGGCTGACGGTGCGTTCGTAGCGATCGGCGGCGGGCCAAAACTGCTGTACGGTGACAAGGGGGTCTCCACGCGACTCTTGATCGTCGATGTCGTGCAGCGGCGCGTTCGCAAAATGATCTTTCCCGCGGACCCGAAGTCCCCGGTAACTTGCCTCGATTTCTCGGCCAACGGCAACCGGCTCGCAGTCGGCTTTGGCGGTGCTGACAATGCGGTCTACATCCTGGACGACATCAATCAGTTCATGCAGAACGCCCTAGAGGAGAAGCGACCTTCCGAACCGGCCAGCGTGGTGCAGGGAATGCAGAAAGAGCCCCACCTGTTGGCGCTCTCTCGAACCGGACACAAACTGGTCGTCGCCGAAAATAATGGTCTGGTTGCCTCTTTCGACGTGACCGGCAAGGACACAAAAAACTGGAAGAAGCTCGGCGAATTCCAACATCGTGGGACCAATGACGCGCTGGAGTGGGCACCCGATGAATCGCACTTCGCCTGGTCGTGGCGCTACAACCAGGAATACAGTCTTGAACTGCGATCTCCGGACTCCAAGTTACTCAAGAACTGGGACTATGGTGAGCTGTCTACGAACGGGTTCGGCCGCTTCGCGCGAGCAGCGACTCTGTGCTATCTCGATACCAATCGGCTCTTCATCGCCGCCAGTGGAGCCAACCCCGTGAAGGGCGAGGGGTCCGGAGACTTCGGCGTACTCCTCGATCCACAAACGGGAAAGACGAACCGGCGTTTCTTCGAGGAACAGCACGGCAGCACGTGCCGTCCGTTTGGTGCTGCTTCGACAGATGGAACGCTCGCGGCCACCGTGACTCAGCGAGGATTGGAAGTCGCCATTTATGATCTCGCGGATGGAAAGCAGGTTGCCCGTTGCGGCAACCCGACCCCGGTGCCCACCATCGTCGGCTGGTCGAGTGCTGCCCAATCCCCGGCGATTGCCTGGTCCGATGATGTCGCGCTGAGACCATGGACGTCCAAGAACGATAATCTGAAGTATGCCTTCGATCTCGCCAGGATGGAACCCGCTGACCGGGTGGATCCAGCGCGGTTCGAGCTCCGGCGACTGGAGATTGGGGACTGGAAACTCACCTGGTCGGACATCAAATCCAACTACCTCGACGTCCACTTGAACCAGGGGGATCGCGTCACTGGCAACTTCCATCGCAGCCGGGCAATGACCCTGATCGCAGCCGGTAATGACCCTCCACTGGTGGGCCACAGCGTGCATGATTTAGTGAACAATACCGGCTCGTCCGCCTACCTCCGCGATGCCAGCGGGAAGTTGCTGGCCGAATTACTCCCGGCCGCCACGCAACATCAGGATATGGTCTCGTCACCAGACGGCCGCTACCTTCTGGTGAGTACCGGTACCCATCGCCTCAGCATCTATCGCACCGATGGTTCGCGATTTCCGTTCCTGAATCTCGTGCAGACGAACGGCGAATGGGTCTGTTGGACACCCGAGGGATACTATGCCGCCAGCCCGGGCGGGGAGAAACTGATCGGTTGGACGGAAAGCCGGGGGTCTAACGAGTCCCCCTTGTTCCACCCCGCGGAGAAATTCGCCAAGGACTTCCGCCGGCCGGACCTCATTAAACTCGCCTTCGAAAAAGGCTCCTTTAGTGCGGCGCTCGAACTGCTTAGGACTGAAACCCGCGGCGTCGAGGAGATTCTGCCTCCCCGGTGTGAGCTGCAGCAGGTCGGGCAGACGGCGGGCCGCGTGCAGGTGCGGGCGGTGGCCACTTCGCACGTCAAAGCCAAGCCCGTTATCTCCATGCGGCTGCTTCTAGACGGCCGCCCGCTGGCTGGTGGTGTGGGACAGAAGTCGGGGAACTCCGGGCAGCAGGCCGAGGCCACGTGGGACATCGAAATTCCAGCCGGCAGCCATGAACTCAAGTTGCTCGCTCGGAATGAGGACAGCTCGGCGGTGTCAGCACCGCTGACCGTCACAGCACCGAAATCGGTGAGCCAGCAGCCCGTGCTGCATCGACTCTGCGTGGGGCTCAACGAGTACCAACTGCCGGCGCTCAATCTGGGTTCGGCGGCGAAAGATGCCACCGATGTCTTCGCCGCGCTGGAGCAGCATTGCGTCGGCCCGGAGAACCGATTCGGCACTGCGAAGGGAGCGGTCCTCACGAACAAGGCCGCGACGCGGTCCACCGTCCTGCAGGCGATTGGAGAGATCCGCAAGGTGGCGAAGCCAGGAGATCTCGTCGTCTTCCTGTTCGCTGGCCACGGCATCAAGCAACAGGACGAATTCTACCTGATGACCCACGAGGCCGACCCGAGTTCCAGCCTGAAGGGGAAATCGTTGTCCGGGGATGACCTGCGGCGGGCCCTGGCCGAAATGGAATGCCCCGTGCTGCTGATCATGGATGCGTGTCATTCCGCACGCGGCGTAAAAGCCTTCCGCCCGGCAACCGATGATCTCACGCGCAGCCTGACTGATGACACAGCCGGTGTGACGGTACTGGCTGCGGCAATGGCCCACGAAGTCGCCTCCGCCACAGACGAAAATGGCTATTTTACAGCAGCACTGCTGAAGGCATTACAATTGGGAAAAGGCGTCCCCTTCGACTCTTATGAACATGTGCTTTATACACATCACATCTACTCGGTGGTCTTCTCCGAAGTCCGCAGGGCCACCAACGGGAAACAGAACCCATTCCTCAACATGCCCTGGACCTCCCCACCAATTGCGCTGCGCGATGTACCCAAGATCGGAAACACAAGTGACTGACCGCGCGGGGTAGCACAGGCTTTCCTGCAGCAACTTGGGAGTGAGGCAGCTTGCAAAGGGGACAGGGAAAGCGCCGGTAAAAGCTGGAGGAGAGTAGCGGATGCAAGTTCCGTACGAACGAAGGTGTAGCGAACCAGTTCGGCTTCGAGTCATGCGCCGGCTCTCGCGAGAGGGTGGGTGAAGCGTTGACAGAAGAGCGTTCAGGCCAGCCATTGAGCTCCGAAATCATCAATCAGGCGTGTCGACCTTGTCCTGTCAAGGGGAAGACCACATGAAGCGGTACGTGCAACGCGAGTTCCGCTTTGACGCCTCGGAGTCAGAGACCCTGTGCATGGACGGAAGCTCTCTTAGCGGAAACCGGGAGATCTCGGAGGCTCCCCCCAGCAACCACATGCTGGAGGGACGGTTGGCGAAGGTCAATGACCAGACGGCCGACATGTACGCTGCCGAGAAGTCGGACGATCTCGTAGTACCGTCGAAGCGGGCGAACAATTTCGGCTTCGGCCACCAGTCGAGTCATTTGGTCAAGACGACAGTCGGAGTGAGCGGTTCGGCGAAGTTCAGCTAGAGTCGGTTGATGGTTGTTTCGGGCAGCTGGCCATCGTGAATCACGAACTGGTAGCGCGAGACATGCGGTGTGCCGGGGGTGATCTCCCAGTCGCCCAGGTGCGACGGCGAAAAGACCATGTACGGCATGGTCGGGTGAATCCGCAGCGGTTCGGGGGCGCGGAAGTTCTTCGGATGAGTGAGAAACGCCAGCCCGGCCATCCGATCGCCAACAGGACCGGAGAGGTCGCACCAGCGCGGACGCGTGTGGTTGCCGGTGATTTGGTCCTTGCCTTCGGAAGTGAGGAAGCGCCCATGCTCGGCGTCCCAGGAACGCGCGCCACGCAGCGCCATTCCGCCGTAGTGGTATTTCAGCAATCGCAACGGGTCAGCTGTGGCACAGTTCAAGGTGGACGTGAGATCGCAAACCCAGTAGCCGAGCTTTGGGCCACCGACATTCCAGACGCGAATGTTCCAGGTTTCCACGAGTGCCACCTTCTCTTCCGGAGCCGATAAGTCTACATGTTCATGCTCGGCATCCAGCTGGCCGAAGATCGCACCGCTCGTAGTGGCCTGCAGCGATTTGAAGCGGACCCGACCAGTCCCGCCGAGCAAGTCCCAGAAATTCGGCGTGCGACCGGCGAACTCGGTCTTCGTATGAGCCAGGAAAATTCCGCTTTGATGCGGGTGGTCGGCAGGAAACTGATTGGTCACCACGGTCCCGGCTGGCGTCCACATCGGATGAATGAACGCGCTGCGGCCGTACTTCGCATCAACGCCGGCCGGCGGCGCGACATGGGCCGAATTGTATTGCAACACGGAGGCTTCGCCGACACGAACCACGACAGAACCCTCACGTCGGTCGACCGAGACCTGCGGACTCTCGACCGCGTCGCCGGCGTCTATGCGATAAGTTCGCTTAGCCCCGGAGGCCAACTCTCCGCGTACGATCCACCAGAGACGTGGCGGAGTGCCAGGCTCGACCTGTGACGGGATGGGTTGTTCCTGATCACCCGCGATTTCGACGAGCCTCACCGAGCGGCCTTTTTCCGGTGGGATTGTCAACGCAATGGATGCCGGCGCGTCGATTCGCGCCTGATCCCGTGCTACCAGGGTTAATACCTGGCCGATCGTCGCGGCTGGTGGCGGACGCTCCGGCCGGCGATCCTCGGCCTGCAATGTGGCGATTGAAATCAGCGTTACTAGCAAGATCGAAAGTCGCGTCATCGTGTATTCCAGTCGACAGGGAGTTTCACCACGGAGACACGGAGAACACGGAGATTTGAATTGAGATTTCTCCGTGTTCTCCGTGTCTCCGTGGTGAATCTGATCTCCTAATTATTTAGTAAGGTTCTCTGCAGGGATAACAGTTGAGCAGAGCGTTTGGATTCACTTCGGCCGTTCGTCCAGCACGGCATGGTACACCCGCTTGACGTTGCCGATCAGCACCTTGGCGACGTCTGTTTCGCTGAGGCCGCGACGGATTAGGGCGGCAGTCAGGTTGGGGAGTTTGCCGGCGTTTTCCAGTTCGTTGGGAACGTCGCCGGATTCGTAGTCGGTGCCGATGCCGACGTGGTCGATCCCCGCGAGTTTTACGACATGCATCATGTGATCGACAACCTGTTCGATATCGGCGCGGTTCGCGGCGGCCGCGGCTTTCCCCCCTTCGGGCCAGCCGAGGCGGCGGAAGACTCCCGGCAGTAACGTGCCGCTCAAACGCTCCTGCAAGTACGCATACGGGTCGGGCGAGCGCTCGTGAAGTTCGCTGTCGGCGCGAGCGAACTCCTGCAGGTACGCCGGGTCGGCTCGACCGCCCTTCTGGCGAGCAAGATTGCTGAGCATCGCCGACACGAAGGCGATGCAGACGACTCCCCCTTTGGCGGCCGTCTGCCGGATACGCTCGTCGGTGATGTTGCGCGGATTGTCGCACAGCGCGGCGCAACAGCCATGTGAAAAGATCGTCGGCGCGCTCGAGGCCTCCACCATGTCGCGAATTGACTCATCGCTACCGTGTGCGGTATCCACAACCATCCGTTGACGGTTCATTTCTTGAACGACCTGTCGGCCGAGCGCGGTCAGGCCGCCGTGCCGGCGCGGGTCGCCGGCCGAGTCGCCCATGCGAAGATGACCCTCGAGGCAGGGGTGAATCGAGACGACTCCCATCTGGCGATACATCCGCAGCACCGCCAAGTCGTCGGCGATCCACGCACCAGTTAGATGCAGGAACAGGGCGAGCTTGCCGTCGGCATGGAGTCGTTCGGCCTCGGCGACCGTTCGCGCGATGCCCATCTCGCGCGGTTGCTGTTCGGCGGAGCGATAGATCGCATCGAGTTGCCGCATGATCATGCGCGGCTCTTCTTCGGTTGAGCAAATCGGCATGGAGGTCGGACGCTGGCCTTCGACCGTTGCTGGAACTTGATAGCGCGGGACGCCGATGCTCATGTTGGCCATGCGCACGTGCCCCTCGCGCAGCCGCCAGAGTTGCGCCTGCAGGCTCTCGACACGTTCGATGAACAGACCCGGCTCAAAACCGGTGCGACTCGCCTTCAAGGCCGGTTTGGTGTAGGCATCAAAGACGCCCACCTGGCGATGCAGGGCGAGGGATTTCGATACCGGCTCCTCAGCGGTCACGGTGCGCGCTGCTTGAGTGACGAGCGCGGTGCCCAGAACTGTGCCGGTTTGAGCAATGAATGTGCGCCGATTCATGGTCTTACTTCTCCAGCGATGGTGCGGCCGTTGATGCCGACGCGTAGCGGCTCGCTCCCGACTGGCAACGCGCCGATGTCAGGTCGCGCCGAGTTTGCTGGACGCAACGGATCGAGCCAGCCCGGTGGTAAGACCACGCCCGCACCGATTGCGGGGCTGTCGGGTTTCAAACGCAGATCGCCTTTGTCTCCGGGGTTCGTGCTGAACGACAGAAACTTCGGATCGCTAATTAGTGAATGCGCGTCCCATCCCGCCGGGTAGTGCGATTTGTTCGCTTCGGAGAGCGGATGCGTGCGGCTGGATTTGAAATAGTCCGCGGGGATTGGGACTGTCGGATCGCTGTGCCAGTGCAGATTGCCGTCAATAGCGAGATTCGCTTTGGGGTACGAGCTGCCGAAGGCCACGGGGTACGACTTCGCACCGCCGATAAAGGCACACAGGTTGTTGAAGACGCGCCGCTCGGAATCGGGATCAAAGCCAAACGACATCCCCGAGGTGTAGGCGCTCAATCCATGGAAAACCGGAGTCAGCGTCGTGTTGTGATAGAAGTAAATGTGTTCCATGTGCAGGGTGTTGTCGCCGTTGTGAACGAACCAGGCGCTGTGCCCGGTGATGACATCTCCTTGCGGCTTGTCCTTCGAGGGCCGGGAAAACTGCAACGGCGCTCGCAGGTCGATGACATTGCGGAACAGATAAATCCGCCCGCCGGGTCCTCCGCGCGAGTGCCCTCCAAAGCCGCAGATACCCTGACGGATGAGATTCTGATAAGCGAAGATATTGTCGCTGATGTACGGCGTCGGACTGCTGACATAGACGGCGTCATCCTGCATGTTGTCCACAAGATTGTGATGAAAGTGGATTTCGCGGCCCGACAGATACACGCCGTCGTGCCCATCGGTGAACTCGCAATGCGAGATGTCCCAGTCGTGATTGTGCGGATGATAGAAGGTCTCGAACTCGTAACCGCCATCGGTGATGAGGAGGGCGTGCGTCGGCAGCCGCGAGATGTGCCGTATGACTTGTTTCGGCGCGGTGTTCGTCGCGCCAGTTCGTTCGGGTTCAGCCGCCTCGCCGACGAACGGCGGATAGACCCGGCCCGAATAGGCATAGAGCGAGCTTTCGCTGCGCCAGAACCACGGAGCAATCATGCCAAATACGCCGCAGTGCGTCATCTTCAGCGGCCCAGTCCCTTTCGACGAGATCGCGTAGTTGCCCGCGTACACCGTGCAATGATCGAAGCTGATGTTCACTCCGAACATCAGGCTCACCGTCGTCCGCCCGCCGCCTCGAAACACCAAATCCTCGAACCGCACGTGCATGGCTTGATCGACCATGAGCGGAACTGCGTCATACGGCGCGACGACCAGCGGCAACTTGCGCGGATCGGTCTCGCCCTGGTATTGCACCAGCTTATGCGTCGAGCCTGCGGGCAGCGTGAGCTTCGTGTGAGCCAGCCGCGCGTGAATGCGGCCGGTCTGCTTGTCATACCACAGGCCGGGGCCGCAATAGATCGGGTCGATGAACTGGGCCGGATTGGGATTCCACAGTTCGTTCTCGGCCTGCAAATCCATCCGATACCAGTAAGTCTGCAAACCGACATTCGAATCGCCGAACAAACCCACGACATCGCGGATATTCTTATGAATGTGAGTCGAACGGTACTCGCCCGCAACTCCGTCGAGTACCGGTTCCCAGGCACTGGCCGGATCACGTTGGAACTCAGGCAAGCCGCCATCAATGACCGCGATCTCATTCGGATACGAGCGAATGACGATCAGCTTCTCGGCGGTGCCGGCAATCGCACAATAAACCCGCTCGAAGTAGCTGCCGCCGCGCAAGCACAACGTGTCACCCGCGCTGAGCTTCGGCAACGAAGCATTGATCGAGCGCCACGGTTTGTCTTGCGTCCCCGCGTTGGCATCGTCACCTTGCCGCGCATCGACAAAGTAGACCGGCGTGCTCGGCAACGGCCGCGGCGAACTCACCGGCAACGGCCGTAAGGGCGGATGCGAGACGATCGCCTGAGCCTGCAGCGGCCAGATCGATGTGAGCACCATGCCAACGGAAAGCAACCACACGCGGTTCACCCGCAGGCGTGTCGATAAAACGGCTCGTGCGTGGAACATTGCTCTTCGAACTCCCGATTTGTGATCACGAAAGCGTTGTGCAAGGAATGTATCAGAAAACCGATATGACGAACTCCCACAATACGTGCTGTCAACAGACTCTGCCCATTGTACAGTCACTAAGCGCTTCCGCCAGCAGCAGCGAGCTGGCACGTCTGACAAGTGGAGGCAACCAAGTCGCGAACTAGAAGGCCCGGGACTATACTGCTTCGGAAAGCTTTACCCGCAACTGCCTGTTGACGATCATTGGACATCCTTATGAAATTCCTCATTATCACCCTCGTCGCCACCTCCTTCGCTCAGGCCGCCGATCCCGCGATTCTGAAGTCGGAGTTCCTCTTCGACCCCAACCCCGTGCCGAGTTGTCACGCGACGACCATCGTCGAAACCAAAGCGGGACTCGTCTCTGCTTGGTTCGCCGGAACTAACGAAGGTAAACCGGACGTCTGCATCTGGTCGTCGCGAAATGTCGATGGGAAATGGACTTCGCCCGTCAAAGTCGCTGCAGGCACGCCATGGCCGTGCTGGAATCCAGTGCTGTTCCAACCGCGTCAAGGTCCACTGCTGCTCTTCTATAAAGTCGGCCCCAACCCCAGCGGATGGTGGGGCATGCTGCAGAAGAGCACCGACCATGGCGCGACGTGGAGCGAGGCCACCAGGCTGCCGGACAAGATCATCGGCCCCGTGAAAAACAAGCCTGTGCAACTCGCCGATGGCACCATTCTTTGCGGGAGCAGTGCTGAAGGATTGAGTCCCAAGCCGGTCTGGCAAATCCACTTCGAGCGTAGTACCGACAACGGCCAGACATGGCAATTCGTCAGAGTGCCGCAGGCAGAAAGCGGACCGCCGTCGATTCAACCCAGCATCCTGTTCCTCGGCGGCGTCAAGCTGATGTCGCTCGGACGCACGCAATCGGGAAAACTCTTCTCCACAACTTCCGCAGACAACGGCACGTCATGGTCGCAGCCCACGTTGCTCGAGATGCCGAACCCCAACTCCGGCACCGATGCCGTCACCCTCCAAGACGGACGTCACCTTCTCATTTACAATCACATAGCACCGAAAGGTCGCAGCCCGCTCAACCTCGCTGTCAGCACCGATGGCCAAGCGTGGAGCGCAGCGCTCGTGCTCGAAGACGAGCGAGCGTCGGAGTTCAGCTATCCGGCAATTATTCAGGCCAGCGACGGACGGGTGCATGCGACCTATACCTGGAAGCGAAAGCTCGTGAAGCACGTAGTCATCGACCCGGCGAAGCTCATACCGAAACCCATTATCAATGGCGAGTGGCCGAAGTGATTCGTTGCCAACACCAACCGGAATCGATTACAAGCCGCTCTGGTTCGACCAAGAGACTTGGCTCGGCCAGATTCAGACCGTCCTGGACAAAAACTTTGACACAGCTCCGTGAGAATAAATCCAAGGTCCTCTCTGCACCGAGACGACACGAAGTGATTTGCGATACAGCCCGCGTGGCCACAGTCAAGGGCTCGGATAGTTCGGGTAGCGCCGTGCCGCTCACGAGTCGAACTGGACGTGAGTGCTATTTGAAGGGGTAAAGAGTTCAAGGAATTCGAAGAGTTCAAAGAGGTCGCAGCGGTTTCGGTTGGCGACGACAGCTGTGTCACACCTTAAGCTTTGGGTTGGGTGCCACTGGCTCTGCCAGTGCCGCTCGTCTTTCGACTGTCCGGCAAAGCACTGGCAGAGCCAGTGGCACCCCAATTCCTGGCTTTGACGAAGCTCTAGCGGCCAAGCACCGCGTGGAAAGTCTACAACCACCCGACCTTGCGGAACCATCGATACAGCAGTACGCAAATGCTGCACATCACGAGAATGGCGACGGGATAGCCATAAGACCATTCCGTTTCCGGCATGAACTTGAAATTCATACCATACAAGCCGGCGATCATCGTGGGCACGGCCAGAATGGCAGCCCAGGCGGCCAGCCGCTTCGTGTCGTCATTCTGGGCCACGGAGATCAGGGCCAAGTTCGATTCCAGCGCCAGTTGGGACATCTGCTGCAAATTGTCGATCGTGCCCGTGATGCGAATGACATGGTCGTGGACGTCCTGAAAATACGGCCGAGTGTCCGCCGGTAGCAATGGTGAGTCCATCCGCAAAAGATACGACGAAACATCCTGTAACGGAGTGAGGGCTTGTTTCAACGACAGCAAATCCCGCCGCAGGTGATACAGTCTGGCTGTGACACTGCGGACAAATTTGCCACTAAAGATTTGCTCCTCCAGTTCGTCGAGCTCACGCTCGAGCGAATCGACCACAGGAAAATACTGATCCACGATAAAGTCCATCAGGGCGTGCAGAACAAAACCCTCGCCCTTCGCCAATAACTCGGGGGTGGCTTCACACCGGGTTCTTAGACCCACATGCGAATTGAGCGAACCGTGCCGCACCGTCACGACGTAGCGCGGCCCCAGGAACACATGTGTCTCACCAAACTCGATGCGGTGCTCCCCTTCTTCAGACAGGCGTGCTGTGCGCAAGACAACGAATATCGAGTTCTTGTAAAGCTCCAGTTTCGGACGCTGGTGGGCTCGATGCGCATCCTCAATTGCCAGATCATGCAGTCCAAAGGCTTCCTGAATATGCAGCAGCAGTTGCTCGCTGGGCTCGTAGAGCCCCACCCAGATAAAGCGATCGGAGTACCGCCAGGCGTCGCCCAGGTCGGCCACCGGGACGTCCGCGACGCGCTCGCCATTGAAATAAGCAGCCGAGTTAATGACGCCTGACCGGGGCGGCTTGGGCGGCGGTCCCGAGGGTTGTTCAGAGCTACCGTGTAGCAAGACTTGCACTCCAATGAGGATGAATCACAGTTATCGCGCTTTAACAAATGGTTTGCGCCGACTGAAAGTATGAGAGTACCAGTGTGTGAGGGTATGAGAGTAAAGAAAAGTCCAATTGAATTCCGGCCCTCTTACTACGATACTCGCGCACTCTCATACTCTCAAACGTGTTCCAGATGGGTAAATATTAAGTGAAACCGCTCTAATCGCTCGTAGAACGGGGTTCCTAGCTGCGCCGCTGCACAGTCAACAGCAGGATGCTGCCAGGCCCCAATAGCGAGTCTGCCTGCACTTGCGTAAAAATGCCAGCCCGGGCCTGGGAGTGCACTTTCTTGAGGAAGGCCTCGACCTTATGCACGTCACGGTCGTTGCCTTTGAGATTCAGCCTGGCAAGCAGGGAATGGGCTTGGCCCCGAGTGAGCACGCATTCAGAGCGGAAGGCGATCACCCGGGCCCGCAGAATTGCCAATTGGTCATCCACTGACAGGACGGTCAGCGACGTCGTGCCGAGGACGCCGTCCCGCGACGCCGAAATCAGGCTCGTGCCAGCGGCCAGGGTCCCGGCCAATCCCGTGCTGGAGATCGTCGCGATTGCAGGGTGGCTTGATGCCCAGGTCACGCTGCTGGTCAGGTCCTGCGACGAACCGTCGCTGAATAGGCCCGCGGCGCTGAACTGCTGCGTGAGGCCGATGGCAACGTCCGGATTAATTGGGGTGACGTCAATCGACGTCAGCGTGGCGGGCGCGGTGTCGATCGTGAACTGGTGAGTGGCGGTGCCCACATTGCCTGCGGCGTCGGTGGCGCGAACCTCCAGGACATAGTCACCATCGGGCAGAGAGGGCGTCGTGAACGGCGTTAAGCTGGGAACGAATTCGCCGTCGTCGACGCGGCACTCGAAGACGACCGGTTCGTTGGCGCTCAGAATGAAGCTGGGAGTGCTGGTGTTTCCGCCGACCCCGCTGGTAATGATGACCACCGGCGGCGTCGAATCGACCTGGAATGAGCGACTTGCGGTCGTGGAATTGCCAGCAGCATTCGAGCAAGTGAGTCGGTCAAATCGCTGAAGCGGTCTACTACCTCACGAACGTCGCCTCCTGCGCGCGACTCGCCGCAATTCAATTACGCTGTGCTTCAAGAATGATTACAATCGAGGCGTCCCGTTTCACGCAGAGTCTCGTGTTTAGGATTTGATTTTCATGAACACCGACAAGTATTCCCGTCGATCGTTCGCCGCCCTGTCGGCAGGAGCGTTCATTTCTTCGGCCGCCGCGCTGCGGGCAGAGGACAAGCCAGCCGCCGAGGTCCCGCCGGCAAGTGCATCCCTGCCACTAGGGCCACGTGAAGCACCTTTCGAACGCGACTATCCGGCGCCCAAGTTTCAGCCGAAATGGAAGAATGCGCAGATCAATCGGTTGCTGATCCAGGACTTTGTCATGTTCGCGCACACCGATCTCGAAATGGTGAAAAAACTGTTGACGAAAGAGCCGGCACTGGTGCTGGCGATCATGAATTGGGGCGCCAACGACTGGGAAAGCGGGCTCGGAGCGGCGTCACATTGCGGCCGGCACGACATCGTGGAACTGTTGCTCGAACAGGGTGCTCGCCCCGATATCTTTTGTTCCGCCATGCTGGGACAGGTTGACGTGGTCCGCACCCTGATCACGCACCAGCCGAAGCTGATTGACGTCAAAGGGCCGCATGGATTCTCGCTGCACTTTCATGCCCAAGTGGGGGGCGAGAAATCGGCGAACGTGCTCGACTATTTGCAAACGGTCAAAAAGGTTGAACTCAAACCCAATCCGTTCTTAATCATGAATGAAGAAGCCAAGAAGAAGGCCGCGGAGGCCGCCAAAGCCAAAGACGCTCCCGCCTCAAACGACAACAAGGAGAGCAAGTAGTCAACCATTAAAGGGAGGCTGGTCGATGCTCGTGCCGGATGTCAAAAGTCGACCTCAGTACCAGCAGTTGAGGTTTGATCCCAGCGGCCGGTTCCATCTGTTTGTGGGCCAGGGCGATGGGGGTCTCGCGTTGCTGCGAGTACGACCGGAACTGCCGGAGTCCGCAGAGATTCGCGTGATTTACACCGGAGAATCGCTGACCGGGTGTGATCTGAGCGAAGAACTCGCCGGCTGCGGCTGGCGTCAACTGAAAGTGCTGACGACGCAAGTCGCCGCCTTGCAGATGCTCGATGAGGTCCTGGAACAGTCGCTGATGGGGACTCGACTGTACGTCGCGGGATCGGAAGGCTTCATCGGTGCGGCGGAACAAGTGGCGGCTCGATACAATCTGCAGAGCGATGAACTCCAACGCGAACATCAAGGCTCGAGCGCGCGGCGCGTCTTCTGCGTGCATTGCCAGACGTCTCAGGACGACGTCACAACCAATATTGTGCTTTGCCGAGGCTGCGGCCGGCACCTGTTGGTGCGCGACCATTATTCGCGGCGGCTGGCTGCGTTCATGGGGGGGATGGCCGATGCGGAGGTCCCCGGCTGCCTGCCGGAATTACGCGAGGGATTTGGATGAAGACGGTGGACAGCATCGAGGTCGTCGTGGCCGCAATCGAGGACGTAACGCCTCTGATCAAGCGGTTTACGCTTCGCAAGATCTCCGGGGGCTTATTGCCGCCGTTTTCTGGCGGATGCCATGTGACAGTGGTCATGCGCGGCGGCGAGCGAACATTTCGCAACCCGTATTCGTTGCTGGGTTCGCCCCGCAATCTGGACTCTTATGAGATCGCTGTCCGGCGCGATGATCAGGGCCGTGGCGGTTCGCTGTTCATGCACCAACTCGTGACCGTGGGCACGCGGCTGGAAATCTCGCATCCGATCAACCTGTTTCCGCTGTCGAAGCTGGCCCGCAAGCAGATTCTGATCGCGGGCGGGGTGGGTATCACGCCCGTCCTCGCCATGATCGATGATCTGTCCGCCGGTCCTATCGACTGGGAATTGCATTACAGCTTTCGTGGAACGGAGCACGCGTGTTTTGGCACTTGGCTAAGTAAACGGCACGGCGATCGGGTCCGCTTGTACGATACCGCGGCTGGCCAGCGAATCGACTTTGCGACGCTCGTTGGCCAGCAGCCGCTGGGGACACATTTGTATGTCTGCGGTCCAAGTCAGATGACCGTGGAAGCTTTCGAATCGGCCCGAGCAGCCGGCTGGCCCGAGAGTCATCTGCATACCGAGCAGTTTGCTCCCCCGCCAGTCGGTGTGGCGTTTGAGGTGCATCTGGCAAAATCCGAGCAGACCGTCCAGGTCTCCGCAGAACAAAGTCTGTTGGAAGCGTTGGAAGCGGCCGGTATCGACGCGCCGTACCTTTGCCGCAGTGGAGCGTGTGGACGCTGTGAGCTGAATGTCGTGGAGCTCGATGGCGAACTGATCCACAACGACCATTGGCTGACTGCAGAAGACCGGATTAGTGGTAGGAAGATCATGCCCTGCGTCTCCCGTGCGAAATGCAAACGGCTCGTTTTGGATTGGTGAATGGCCAGGATTCTTAGAGGACGACCTAGATGGAAACGGCATTTAAGCCAGACGAATCCTTTCGGGCACCGTTTCACTATGGAAACAGTCCCGCGGCCATTCGCCGATTTCCGTTCCCGTTCGACCAGGATACCTTCATGTATTCGGTCAATGTCGAACCGCACCTGCCGGGGCCCGGTGGATCGTGTTATGAATTTCCTATCGATATTGATGAACACTATGTCGCCGAATGCCGTGAGCGAGAGATTGCCCTGGCGACGACCACGCATCGCTATCTGGCGCTGCCGCACATGATGGCGGCCCAGTGGGACGTACTCGAGCTCATCACCAGCCATTTGTCTCGCGACTATCCCGAACACTTCGAGTTGCAGCGTGACGGGAATCGTTGGCGCTGGATCAATCGTCCGTTGGGCCGCGATGATACGTTTACGTTCGGCGATCCTGCGACGCTGCCTCAGGAGCCTTTGGAATATATCACACGCCAGACTCAAGGGGATTGGTGCGTACTCGATCAACGGAATGGAAACCTGTGGCTCGATGCCGGCATGGTCACGACCCAGGCCGACTGGTCGCTGAATTTTGATTTGGGGATGAACTTTCGCGAGTGGCATGGCCCGGTCCCGCTCGCGCCGGAATTGGGCGTCTTCGATCGGGCGCTGAAGTTGCTGATGAATCTGCAGTTGGGGAACCCCGTCAGGCGTCTGAATTGGACGATGACAATCAACCCCCGATTCGATACGTCACCCGAGCAGTATCCAGTCTGGGGTCCCGACCGGGCCGGTGTGACACTGGACAACGTCGGCGACCTGGCTCATTTGCGAGTCGAACTGCAGGCGCTGTGGCGGCTACCGCGCAGCAATGCCATCGTCTTCAGCATTCGCGGCTTTCTGATGAGTCTGCGGGAAATGGTGACCATCCCCAAATGGGGCCGCCGCATGCACCGCGTCTTGAGAGACCTGCACCCCGCGCTCGTGGCTTACAAGGGCCTGGGTCGTTACCGGGACACTGCACTGGCGTGGCTCGCGGATTACGATGATGGCACGGCAACGCCACCGGGAACGCAGCCAGAATAAACGCCAACGGTTCGCGATGGGCATAGTGGCGATATGTGATACCTCGACCGAATGTCGTAAGATCTCAGTGGACGACTCAGGGATGCTCGGCTCCATCCCATCGTCGGAGCGGTCGTTAACCAAGGCAGTTCAGCACAAATTGAAGTCAAACTTCCCAACGCGACCCAGTTCTTTGATAATCCTCATTGGGAACTCCGTGCAATTGTCGAGACTTCGGGTCTGTAACACTGTGGAAGAGTTTCCACTGATCTCATTCACCTGAGCGTCGTGCTAGCCGATTTCGGTCACGCAAACCCCAGAGAAGGACGAATTCCATGACAATCGCTAGAGCGTGGTTGGGTGGTGTTGCGGTGCTTCTGAGTACCGTCGCATCGCTGCAGGGGGCTGAGCCAGTCACCTTGGAGAACTTGGTGGCACCGCGACCGAACTCGGTTGATGAGCCGTTCGCGAAGGAGTTCTCGCTGGGGCAGGCGGCACAATTTCTCGATTCGGCGTCGCTCGACTGGCAAGAGTCGTGGCAATGTTTCACTTGCCACACCAACATTTCGTACCTGATCGCGCGGCCGTCGATCTCTCCTGATGCTCCGGCCCATCGCGAAGTCCGAAAATTCGCAGAATCGCTCATTAGTTTGCGCTGGGAGGAAGTCGGGCCACGATTCGACGCCGAGGTCGTGGCCATCGCGGCGGCATTGGCGCTGAATGATTCTGCCACGACGAAGAAGCTGCATCCGCTGACACGTGTGGCTCTCGATCGGATGTGGACGTTGCAACGCGAGACGGGCGACTGGAAATGGCCGACGCGCTGTGGCTGGCCGCCGATGGAGTCCGACGAACACTATGGTGTCACCCTGGCGGCGATCGCCACCGGTGCCGCGCCGGACGATTACGCCCAGACGCCGGCGGCCCAGGCTGGACTGGCGAAAATTCGGCTGTACCTCAAGAACAATCCCCCGCCCGATCTGCACCACAAGGCGATGATCCTCTGGGCTTCCACTTACGTCAGCGGCCTGCTGACGGTAGCGGAACAAAAGGCGTGCGTCCAGGAATTGCTGGCGGCCGAGCGACCGACTGGCGGCTGGGCGTTTTCCAGGCTCTATCCGTGGAAACGGGCAGACGGGAAAGACCAGGACCTCGAAGCCAGCGATGGATACGGGACAGGTTTCATAGTCTTCGTGCTACGCCGGGCCGGGGTGGCTGCTAATGAGCCGGCCGTCGCGCGTGGCGTCACCTGGCTCAAGAGCCATCAGCGGGCCAGCGGGCGTTGGTACACACGCTCGCTAAACAAGGACAACGAGCATTTCATCAGCCACGCCGGAAGCGCGTTCGCCGTCATGGCACTCGTCGCTTGCGGCGAGAAGTAATTGAGGGATAGGCTTCCAGCCTGTTATCTTCATTACCAAGTCCGACACGCGATAGCGCTTCGGCAAAAAGTGTGAGAGTGCCAGAGTGTGAGCGTATGAGAGTAAAGAAATGTCCAATCGAATCCTGGGTGCCCTCTTACTCCGTTACTCTCGCACCCTCATACTCTCAAACGAATGTGACGGCGCAAACATCAAGTGAACCGCTCTATCCCACAAGGGGAACAAGCATGCGACTGATTGCCTGGTTGGTGGTGTTGGTATCGTGCGGTCCGATGCTCGCACAGGAGAAACCCGTTAGTGAATTGGAAAAACTTCAAGCCGATGCGGTGGTGGCTCGCCAGGCCGCTGCGGCCGATCCGACCATCAAGAATACCGCATCGAAACCAGTGATGCTGTACCTCATCGAGCAGAAGCGACGGCGATTGACCAGCATTGCCGGTTTGCGACAACGGATTGAACAGTACCAGGGGGACAAGAGCCAGGAAAAGCTCGTCCCGGTGCTCAAAGATCAGCTCGCCGAACTCGAACGCAAACCGCTCGAGCAAGTCAGCTTCGACGCGGCCTATGGCTATCAGCCCACCACGGGGTTGGTCGGATATTCCAAAAAGGTGCGCTTGATCGAGAACACCAGCGACGGCAAGTCGGTCATCCTGGTTGACAATACAGCGCTGGTAATTGCAGGACTCGGAACCAGTCAGTATGCCAGCGGCAAGTTCTTCAACGTGGAAAAGGCCATTCTGATCGGCGCTGCCGGCCCCGATCAACTATTCCAGGGAAACAATAAGAAGTCATTTGCCGCGACGCTGGTTGATTTGGAAGCGGTGTTGAAGACCCCGCCGGCGGTTCAGAATCGTCCGAAGGTGCCGGGCACGTTGCGGCTGAATGTCCGCGAGCGGCGTAACGAGGCTGTCGGCGGCCGTGATGCTCTGAAAGTCGTGGAGCGGCAAGTTGAGTGGCAAGTGGCCGAGACGGCCATCATCGTCTGCGATATGTGGGACGACCATCACTGCAAGATCGCCGCCCAGCGCGTTGGCGTCATGGCTCCGCGGATGAATCAGGTGTTGACGGCGGCTCGCGACCGCGGCGTCATGATTATTCATGCCCCCAGCGAGACTATGAATGTCTATGCCGGCACACTGTTCCGCACGCGCATCGAGCAGGCCAAGCCGGCACAGTCGCCGGTGCCGATTGAACGCAGGTGTGTTCGCGACCCGAAAATCGAGCCGGCAACACTCCCTGTCGATACGGAACTCGACTGCGACGATGCCGTACTCGGCCCTGTGGTCCGTTTTCACACCCGGCAACATGCGGGTCTCAGCATCACGGGCTTCGATGGCATCAGCGACAGCGGCCAGGAGATATATAACTTCTGCCAGCAAGAAGGGATCAAGAACCTGGTGCTGATGGGCGTACATACAAATTACTGTATTGTGAATCGATCGTTCGGCATCCGTCAGATGGTGCGGGTGGGGATGAACGTCGTCCTGGCGCGCGACCTGACCGATGCCCTGTATGACCCACGCCAGCCGCCGCATGTCAGTCACACCCGCGGCACCGAAATTGTCGTCGAACACATCGAGCAGTATTTGAGTCCGTCGATCTTGAGCGTGGATCTGACACACGTGGTGGCCGGGTCGGACGGTCCGATCGAAAAGGAGCCCGCAGAGAAGTCCAAGGTTGCCCCGTGAGCAGAATCTCGGTAGCGGAATCTCGTCAGAGTTCCGCGATAGTCTCCAGACGTCCGGGCGGAACTCTAACGAGATTCCGCTACACCAATCTTGGAAATGCACTCATTGCCACCGCAGCGTCTGTTCGACCTCAACCGACTTGAAAGACTGGCCCGCCATGCTGCCGCATCATTCCAATTGTACTTCCCGCGCGATCTTCGTCTCGGCCGTTTTGCTGTTCTTGCCGGTTGAGCTGTTCGCCCAGGGGATCGACTACATCAAGGCGCACTACGCCAAGTATGAATACCAGATCCCCATGCGGGACGGGGCGCGGCTCTTCACCGCGGTCTATGCGCCGCGGGACACGACGCAGACGTATCCGCTGCTCATGATCCGCACGCAGTCCGGGCTGCGTCCCTACGGTCCCGATGAATATCCCAACACGCTGGCCGGCCCGTCGCCGCTGCCGCACCTCGCCAAGGAAGGATACATTTTCGTCATCCAGGACGTCCGCGGCCGCTGGATGTCGGAGGGGACGTTCGTCAACATGCGGCCTCACAACCCTCGTAAGAAGGCGCCGCAAGACATCGACGAAAGCAGCGACACGTACGACACGATCGACTGGCTGCTGAAGAATTTCTCTAATCACAATGGCAAGGTCGGCCTCTATGGCACTTCGTATCGCGGATTTTATGCCGCGGCCGGAATGATCGACGCCCATCCGGCGATTAAGGCTGTTTCGCCACAAGCACCCATCGTCGATTGGTTCATGGGAGACGATTGGCGTCACAACGGCGCCCTGTTTCTCGCCCACGCGTTTAACTACATGCCGATGATTGGCAAGCCGCGACCGCAACTGATGAAAGAGCCGAACTTCAGCAGATTCGATTACGGTACGCCTGATGCCTATGACTTCTTCCTGCGGCTGGGGCCGCTGTCGAACGTTGATGCCAGGTATTTCAAGGGGGGAGTTCCATACTGGCACGAACTCATGCAGCATGGCACCTACGACGAGTTCTGGCAGGCCCGCGCGCTGCTTCCGCACCTGCAGAACATCCAGCCGGCCGTCATGACGGTGGGCGGGTGGTTCGACGCGGAGAATCTTTATGGAACGCTCGAGACGCACCGGCAACTCGCCGCCGACTCCCGCGCGAATCACTTCGTGGTCATCGGGCCTTGGATCCACGGCGGCTGGAATGGCGGACAATCCAACGGCGCCGCACTGGGTGATGTGTCGTTTGGTGCAGAGACGGCCGTCTTCTACCGCGAGAAAATTGAGCTGCCGTTCTTTGAGTTTCATCTCAAGGGCAAAGGGACATTCCAGCCCCCCAAAGCATGGATCTTCGAAACGGGAAGCAACAAATGGCGCGAGTTTTCCACATGGCCACCGCCGAATACGCAGCCGCTGACGCTCCATTTCCAAGCCGATGGTCGACTGGCCGCGGAAGCCAGCACGGCTGAGACCGGCTTCGACGAATATGTCAGCGACCCTTCCCGGCCGGTGCCCTACATCGACCGGACCGGCAGTGGCATGCAGACCGAGTATCCCTGTGCCGACCAGCGTTTCGCGTCACGCCGGCCCGACGTCCTGGTCTACGAGACGGACGTCTTACAACAGGACGTGACGCTCGCGGGGCCGATCATCGCCGACTTGCATGTCTCGACGACGGGGACCGATGCGGATTGGATTGTCAAGCTGATCGACGTCTATCCCAACGCTTATCCCGATCCGACTCCGAACCCGACCGGCGTGCGCCTGGGGGGCTACCAGCAACTGGTGCGCGGGGAAGTCATGCGCGGCAGATTCCGCAACAGCTTCCAAAAGCCAGAGCCGTTCATTCCTGGCCAACCGGCCGCGGTCAAATTTAGGCTGCCCGACGTCTGTCACACGTTTCAAAAGGGACACCGCATCATGGTGCAGGTCCAGAGCAGCTGGTTTCCGCTCGTGGACCGCAATCCACAATCTTTCGTCGACACCTTGACCGCGAAAGCGTCCGACTTTCAAGCAGCAACGCAGCGCGTGTATCGGTCGCAGAAACTCCCCTCGCGAGTGTCGGCCCAGGTATTGCCGTGAAAGTTTCTAGTGCGCATTCCGGTATGGCGTCAGCGCCCCATATCTCGGAGTAAACGGCCGACGCTTATGTTCCGCCCAGCCAGGACGAGCACACGGACGAAAACGGGATGATGTGAGCGGCACCCAACAAGTGGCCATTGGATAATATTTTTCAAAGGCACGTTTTTCGCGTTATCAATAAGCCGTGGGCTCTGAAGTCGAGCCCGGACGCCATCGCGCGAGTGAGATCGTGGATTGGAAGCGTCTAATCATCCGAAGTCTATAGTTTGTCCATTTTGCTTAAGGAGTGATCATGGGGAGTCAAGGCTTTCGAATCATTCCGCACCAAGTCGCGGAGGCGACTAACCCGGCGGTTCCTGACTTATACAGGTACATCATCGCCTTCAGTGGCTCCGACCAGCCGCAATTCGTTGCGGCAGATCGCGACGGACATCTGATCCTGGTGAGTGATGAAAAATCGGCACTGAGATTCGACTCGATCGAGGGGGCCGAACGCCGCCTGGCGGTCGCCAAACATAGTTGCGAACTGGAACTGAGCGGTTTCGCCCACGTCGATTTCCAAACAGCTCTGCACTGAAAAGTGCGGGATCGGGCTGCGGCGAATGAACTGCCTGAGGTCAACCTGCGCTCTGGCAGATCAGTACTCCTGAAATAATCTGACAACACCGACGATCGCATTGCGGATTGTTGAGGGGATTCGTCGTTCCCACTCTATAGCCGGCATGAGAAATTACCCGGCACGAAAAATGCGGCTCAGCTTCACGCGATGACGAGAATTGTCGAGGGCCGGCGGCTTCTTTTACCCCGAGATATTGGTGAAGAAGTGGTGCTCTGCAATGGATTCCGTCCATGGCGCAAATCTTCCATCCCAGCATGAACATTCTCGCCAAAGTTTCCATCTTTGGCGCAATCTTTATCATCGCCGGTCTCGCGTTGGCCATGGGTGCGTTTGTCCGTTCCTCCTATGTCACTCAGGTGAACGTGGTTCGCGAACAACCAGTCCCGTTCAGCCATCAGCATCATGTGCGTGACTTGGGCCTCGATTGCCGTTATTGCCACTCGGACGCCGAAAGGTCTGCCTCGGCCGGGATTCCGTCGACTGAGATCTGTATGGGGTGCCACTCGCAGATCTGGCCCGATGCGGAGGTGCTGCGACCCGTTCGTGACAGCTTGCGTACCGGCGAACCCCTGCGTTGGACCCGGGTACACGACCTGCCCGATTTTGTGTACTTCAATCACCAGATCCACGTTGCGAAGGGCATCGGCTGTGAGAGTTGCCACGGACGCGTCGATGAGATGCCGCTGATGCACCGAACCGCCTCGTTGCACATGGATTGGTGTGTCGAGTGCCATCGGCATCCCGAACTGGCGGTACGGTCAACTGACGATCTCTTCCGATTTGGTCGCAACCAGATGACTCTCGGTGGCGTCTCTCTCCAACCCACCATAGGAACCGCATCTGCCACGCAGCAGGGGCTTCACGATCAACCTGCCGCGCACCACAGCGCCGGAGACTCTGTTCATCGACTTTCTGCCGAGACGCCGGCTTCCGGTCCCGACCTCGTTGCAAAGTATGGAATTGTGACGCGGCAATTGACAGATTGCGTGGTGTGTCACCGATGAGCAACCCAGTAGCCACTTCCGACCTGGACCACATCCGTGCTACCCGGCAGCGCCTGGCCGACTTTGGGCAGCATCAGTTCTGGCGCAGTCTGGAAGAGGCCGCCGCAGCGCCTGAGTTTGAAACCTATCTGCAGCGTGAATTCCCAAGCCAACTGGCCGTGTGGGACGATCCGATCGGGCGTCGCCGATTTTTGAAGCTGATGGCGGCCTCGCTGGCCCTGGCGGGTGTGACTGGGTGCACGCGGTCTCCGGAAGAGCAGATTGTCCCTTATGTGCGTTCCCCCGAAAACGTGATCCCGGGGAAACCGCAGTTCTACGCGACGGCCATGCCGCGCTGCGGATATGGGTACGGCATTCTGGCCGAGAGCCACATGGGGCGGCCTACGAAGATTGAAGGCAATCCGGAACATCCCCTGAGAACCGAGCCCGGCAGCTGAGTCTGCCGATTGCGCCGGAACCAATCGATTGCGCAGGGTGAGTGTGTGAGAGTATCGGAGTGGGGGAGTATGCGGGTGATGACTGTTCCGAACGCGGAATCTCGATGTCACCCCGTTACTCTCACACCCTCAGACTCTCACAGCTGCGCAAACGTGCGCCGACTGAATCAGCTTGCAATCAAAACTCCTACTTCCAGAAGCGGGCCGCGTCAAACGCTTCTTTCCGCTTCAGCATCCAATAGACGGTACGCCCCACCCGCGCGGCGAGAATCAACAGCGCCTTGGCCTTGCCACCGTGAATCGCCTTCATGTACAGCGCATGGCCCAGGACGAAGGTAATCTTGTGCTGGCGGCACAGATCGGCCAGCCAGTACCAGGCAAACAGACACTCACACGACACGACGAGCCGTTCACGATAGGGTTCGACGATCTGGAGAAAACGTCCGGGATCGCAGGGCAGGTTGACGTGCTCGCGGGTCAGTCCGCTGTCATCGACGACACAGACGTGCATTGTTCTGGCATGCAGGTCGACTCCGCAGTAGTATGGATGCTGCTGTTGATACAATCTCATCATCGGTCTCCTGTTGGTCAGGTGGTTGATCCCGTTTACCGGTGAGACCACAATCCCACCGTGTGAGCCTGCGGGCATCATGACAACTTAAGGACAGCCTCCCCCAACAGGAGGCCATGATGAGTATCAATCGGTTCAACCCGACATTGTGCCGCGGGCGGGTTTGGGGTGTAATCAATGTCGCTCGCGCGTCACAACGCGGGTTAACCTGGGCGTTAGGCAGTTCATGGAACGCGACGACGAATCGAGAAAATGGCCGCCTCAAAACGGTGAGTACTCTGACTCGAAACTTCGCCGTGGAAAGCGTCATTGTCCACTTTGTCTTGCGGCATTGGTCAAAAATGCGACACGTACACGGTTAATGCGTCAATGTCTCGTTTGTCACGGCTACCCAACCGACGACAAACCCTGTGCTCGGTGTGCATCCACTTCAACCTGGGAAAACAAACGCGAAGCTGCTTGCCAAGCTTGTGGCTTCCATGGTACGAAGGCCATCGTCATTGCCCGCTAAGTGCCTAACACAAGTGGGTTGGAAACTCGCGTAGCCGATCCATGGCCGCAGTGTGAGCGGGGTAGCCCAGGTTGCTTTTGCAACCTGGGTTTACAGGAAGCAATTGATCGTCGTTGAGCATCTCTCCAGGGAATTTGGTATCCGGCGGAATGGCTGCTTGCTGTGTAACCTGGGTTTGCTCGAAGTATTTGGGGGATCCGGCCTGCTGCGAAGTCTTCGATCGATAATTGGTGTGGATTGGGACGGGAAACATCGCTGCTGGAAGGGAATTATGACGCCGATCAATTGCTTCTTGTAGACCCAGGTTGCGGAGCAACCTGTGCCACCCAGCGGCACAACGCGGGGTAACCTGGGCGTTAGGCTATAACAAATTCGATGGTGTTTAATGGCCAAGTCTTTTGAAGAACGCAATCAGACTGATACGGCACGGCGAAAGCTAAAGAGTTTGGCGGGGACTTCCGGCATCGACATCGAACTGGTTTCGGCCTTGGCAAACTTCACATGGGATTACGATCCCGAATATGGCAATGAAGCGATTGGATGGGTCGACAACAAAAAGCTTCCAAAAGCCGCCAAAGAACAGCTTCGCTGGATCGCCGAATCGCTGGGGATGCGTCCCGACTTCGAGGTTGACCGCGATCAAGCGACCAAAGATCTGATCCAAGCGTATGGGGATCAGTCCGCAGTCACGCTGTGGACCAACTTTTGCGCGGCTGCCGTGACGAAGAACTACGGCCGAGTTTCAGAATTCGCATCACACAATTATTTGCGCGGCATCAATGAATCACGGGCGCGGCTCTTAGCGTGGAGAGGAAAAAGCCTTCGTTTTATCGAAATCGCCAGAAATTTGTTTCTCAAACTTTTCCGTGGCGGAACAATCGAGCGGTATGATCTGGGTTACCTATGGTGCGACTTAGCGTTACCGCTTAAGTACACCGATCCAAAGTCGTTGAAGGTCACACCATGGATTGATGCGCTACTTGCAGCCATCGATTCGTTGCCGCCAAATTCAGGATTGAAGGATCTGATCGGTTGCTGCAAAGGGCTGGTTGACGGCGACAAATACTTCAAACAAGAAGTTCTGCAAGCCTTGGCGTATGCGGATGTCCTCAGGGTCAACGGGCTGCCCGTCTCGGAGATGTTTATTGCGGAACGTCGGAATAAACTGAGTCCTCACTTTTACTCAAACGAATGGTCGTTCCCTTTGCGCTTCTGGTCGACAAACGGTGGCACAGTTAATCGGGCTGTGATACCCAAGCTCAAGAAAACCTAACATCTATATGGCCCTACGCTGTCAAGAGAGCGCAGGTTGAGCGCCGTGAGGATTTGTGAAAAAGTTTCCCCACCCATTTCGTTGACGGAGTTCTGACTTCGTTCTGGTTGCGTGGCGCTACGGTGTGGTTCTACAAACGGTGTCATTACGCCCCGCCCTGGAGTGGCACTCTGGCGGGTGCGACGCACCAAACACCTATCGAGGGTTCGGCCGCGGTGACCTTACGATCTCTGCGGGGTGGCCCAGATTGCTGTGCAATCAGGGGCTGCAGGAGGCAATCAGCAAGTCAGATCCCAACAGTGGGGCACTTCGCATTCCCTCCAGCGAATCGGTCCCCCGGCGTTCTCCGCTACCGAGAGCCTCGCGTCGAACTCCAGCGCCGTTAGAGGCTGCCTGTCGACCCCGGTCGCACAGCCACCCGGGCCGCCCCGCGTCAAAGTTCTCTGCCGTGCCCCAGTTTCAAGACCGACCCGGTCGTGAGATCCTGATCTCTCGCTCAGGCTACAGGCCTTGATCCACCCACTTACCGTTCGTCAAACAAAGAGTCTTGACCCCTCTGGTCGTCCTGGGGCGCCCCCCGAAATGCGAACTCGTCGTGGCAATGTGCTAACATGACACATGGATTGAAACGACAAGTGTCTCACATCTGCGGGCAAATTATGGTCGTTGAACAGTGGTGGGAGTTTGAATTTCGGATTCCAGACTCAAACGATCGGCTTAAAATACCTCCTTGGATTAAAATGGAGGGGGCTCGTCAATACCGGACCAAACAAGAGGCTGTAGACCACTTTGAAAAGATGGAACGCCACTACGGCGCGGGCAACCTTCGACTCATCCGATGTGAACGCCATGTGGATAGGTGAAACGATTTGGGGAGGGCTCAGGATTATTTGTTTGCTTCTCCGTTAGCCACGCTCCAACCACTTACCGTTCGTCAATCAAAGAGTCGTGATTCTTTTGTTTGGTGCCATAGGTTGAAGCTTGGCACCTCAGACGGCGAGATCTTCGGAGAATTCACTATGTCTCAATCTAAGTCCGTGATGCTCTTGATCGTATTGGTCTGTTGGTCTGCCGTTGGCAGATGTGAACCGAAGTCGCGCCCGCCTGGTCAGACTCCGGGACCGCTGGTTGCGACGATGACCGAGTATGATCGCATTAACCTGGAGACGAACTTGCGATGGGTGGTCCAGCGTGAGCGAGATCGTGCGGCGAACCAATCCGGGCCCAGTGACGGACGCGCTTCCAAAGAACGCGTGGGAGTGTTCGCCGACGCTGGTGTCTGGCATGTGGGGGCCATGTCCATTGTTGAGGTGCTCGAGGCGCAGCGTATCCCCTGCCGTGTGCTGGATCGATCTTTGCTGACCAGGGATTGTTTATCTGGACTTGAAGTCCTGGTTCTTCCCGGTGGCTGGGCACCACTGCAGTGGGCAGCCGCTGGCGACGCTGGGCTCACTGAAATCAAGACGTTTGTCGAGGGTGGCGGTCGCTGCGTCGCCATTTGTGCTGGGGCATATTTGATCTCGAAAACCACGAAGTATGATGGCCAGGAATTTCCCTATCCACTCGGACTGTTTGATGGAATTGCAGAAGGTCCGGTGACGGGACTGGCACCATTTCCGAAAGTTGGAACAACGCGTTTGAAAGTGACCGAGGCCGGATCGAAGCGGGGCCTCGCGGCGCTGAATTCAGACGACGTTCTGTATGGTGGAGGACCGTGTTTCAAGAATGGGACCCAGGTGGTCATTTTGGCTCAGTACCCTGACAATACCGCCGCGCTGATTGCCCGCCCGGTCGGCAAGGGGGAAGTGCTGTTAATCGGAGTTCACATTGAACGTCCCGCCTCCACAACGGGAGTTGATAGCGATCCACCCCCAAAACTGGCCCCTATGTTGCTGAAGACACTGCTTTTTCCCTGAACGATGGGTTGCGTCACGCGACTGACTATCCCGAAGCCAGTTTCGTATACGCTCTACACAGGATGTTATTTCATGTGGCGCAGCTCGATTCTGATGGCGGGCCTGATTTCGGCCGGAATGTTCGTGCAGGATTCTCGGAAGACCATCACGGTGGAGGTCTATCTGGATGATAGTGCCCAGCTGTTTATTGAGAAGCATGAGATGCGGTCTAAAGGAACGAAGAGGCTCTTCGTGTCGCCGCCGCTGCCGCCGGGTAAGTATTCCTACACCATCAAGTCGATCAGTCCAGGACCCAACGGTCCGCGAACTGTCACCCGCCAGCTCGACGTTCAGCCGGGCGACTTTGAATCGATCGACCTGCGAGCGCCGGACAAACGGCCTATTACCGACGTCGAATATGAGCCAACGCCGCAGAACGTGGTCGATGCGATGCTGCGGCTGGGAAAAGTCACCAACAAAGATGTTGTCTGGGACCTGGGCTGCGGCGATGGACGAATTCCGGTGACTGCGGCCAAGGTGTATGGCTGCCAGTCGCGCGGTTTCGACATCGATCCCGAACGCGTGAAGGATTCTCTCGCCAACGTGCGGAACCGCGGTGTGGAGCGGCTGGTCACAATTGAACAACGCGACATTTTCACGCTCGACTTGAGCCAAGGGCCGACCGTCGTCACGCTCTACTTGCTGCCACACCTCAACGCCAAATTGTTGCCGCAACTCCGCAAGCTGCCGCCGGGTACACGTGTCCTCTCTGTTGAACATCGGATGGGCGACATCAAGCCGGACGAGCACATTGCGGTCGATACTGAGCGTGGTGCATACAACGTCTATCTCTGGAAGGCAGAGACACTCCGTGACAATTGACCATTCAAGTTCGCCGGTATCCGCAGAGACTCGGCAGCGGAGGCGAGACGCCTAATGGTGGCGTTTTCCCAGTGCCCCCACTACATAACGGCTGCCCTCCGCCGGGCGGGGTGCAGCCGTTATGTGGTGGGGCATTTCGAGACCGCCCCCGTTGGGCTTGTCCCAACGGGGGCGATATACAGACGACAATTCTGAGTTTCATTGTGATACAGTCACCCAAAATCTCAAAAGCTATGCCCCACCACATAGCGGCTACACCTCCGCCGGGCGTCGGTCGCCATCAACTATTGTTCCAGGTGCCCGGTACTGTTATGCTGATTTGGTGCGTCGTGGCACCATTCTTGAATGCGCCACGCCCTGCCAAAGCACGGTCAACCCGGAATCCCCGCCGATCCTCCCTCCCGTTCGGTCGTCGGTTCGCCAGTACATACCATCGCGCGCAGTTACTGGCGAAGAACGAAAAGCAGCTTATGAAGACTCTCAAGATTACCCTCCTGCTTGTACTCGGAAGCGCCTGCACGAATCTGGCTGCCGACGCGCAGGAGGCTCCGGTCACTTTGGAAACGGCCAAGGAACAGGGACGCATCAAATCCCGATTCTTGAAAGAGACTAAGGCTGCGACGAACGCCACCGACGCCATTCCACAGGCGAACCTAGAAGAGTTTCAAAAGTCGGTCGGACCGATTCTGAAGAAGAGTTGCCTGGCCTGTCATGGTCCAGAAAAGTCCGAGGGCCGGCTGCGCGTCGACCAATTGAATCCAGACCTGCTGACCGGCCCCGACGTGGAGCGCTGGCGCGAGGTCTATAACGCTCTCAGCAATTCCGTGATGCCCCCCGAGGACGAACCGGAGTATGCACTCGCCGACGCGGATCGCGGCAACATTGTGGATTGGCTCAGCGGGGAACTGAATAAGGCGTCTCTCGTCCGTCGCAACAGCAAGGTGCATTCGTCTTTTCGCCGGCTGACGAAGTACGAATACAACTACGCCCTGCAGGACCTCCTTGGCCTGCCCTACTCTCTCGCGAACAAGCTGCCGCCGGAAACGGCATCTGAGGACGGTTTCAAGAACAGCTCGGAATTGCTGCAGATGTCCATCATGCAGTTCGAGAACTATCGTGAGATCGGTCTGAAAGCTCTCAAGCGAGCCACCGTGAGCGGCGAGCGTCCGCCAGCCGTCACCTACATCATCACGATGCAGGATGAGCTCAATAAGGCGGCGTCCGTAAAGGATGCCAAGACGTTCGACAAGACTGAAGAGAGCTATCGCAATCACAAGCATCAGCAGCATTTGTTCAATCGAGAGACTGGCAAAGGCATTCCATTCTCAACTGGAAAGTGGATGCCTCAGGCAGAGGCTGTGGCCGGGCAAACGCCGGCTGTGTCTCCTGTGGTGCTGGTGCTTCCCCGATCCAACGAGTTGAAACTGGATCTGGATCGCTTTCTGCCTGACGAAGGCACCATGCGGGTTCGCATTCGAGCCGGACGTTCGACCATGAACCCGGACGAATATGCGAGCCTGCGTCTGATTTTCAGTGCCCACACCAGCAACAACGCCAATTTTTCGCAGGTTATCAGTGAGCGCGACGTCCCGGTTACGGCAGCTAGCGACAACCTTCAGTGGATTGAGTTCGATATCCCACTGAGTGATATTCAGCGCAATCCGTTCCGGAAACTCACCACAGAGTTTCCCAGACGGGATGAGTTCCTGCACATTCACAATGTCTCCAATGCTCCCGGCAGCGAAGAGCGTCTGAATGTTCTCATCGACTTCATTGAAATCAGCGCTCCGTTCTATGAGCAGTGGCCGCCCAAAACTCACACCGACATCTTTATGGCGAGCGACAACAAGGGCAACGAGGAGATCTATGGCCGCGAGGTGCTGAATCGATTCCTGAGACGTGCCTGGCGTCGCCCCGTCACCGCGCAGGAAGTCGATCCATTCATGGCCCTGTTTGCGAAGTACCGGCCGGGATTCGCAACGTTCGAAGAGGCGATGGTGGAAGTCCTGGCGACCGTGCTGGCCACCCCGGAGTTCCTCTACCTGACTCAACGAGTGACGCCAGACAACACAAAATCCCCGGCTAGTATTAGTGAGCTGGAGTTGGCCAGTCGTCTCTCCGTGTTTCTGTGGTCCAGTATTCCGGACGACGAACTGCTGAACCTCGCCGAGCAGGGAAAGCTACGAGCGCCTGAGGTCCTGGCGGGGCAAGTCAAACGCATGTTGGCGGACCCGCGTTCACGCCGATTCTCGCAGAACTTCGTGGAGCAATGGTTGTGCATGGATGGTCTCAATAATGTGACTCATGTCACTGACAGCTCATTGAAAGAAGCGATGCAACACGAGCCGATCGCCTTCTTTGATGAAGTGCTGCGGCACAATCACAGCATCATGGACTTCATCCATTCCGATTATGCCGTGGTCAACGAACGGCTGGCGGCACACTATGGAATTCCGAAGGTTTACGGACCTGATTTCCGCAAAGTGCCGATCGCCACTGAAACGCATCGCGGCGGCATTTTGACGGGGGCTGCGATCCTGACCATGAACTCCGATGGCAAGGATTCGCATCCTCTGAAACGTGGCGTCTGGATGCTGAAACGTATCCTGCAGGATCCGCCCCCACCACCACCGCCGAATGTCCCGGAAGTCGACCTGACGGACCCGAAGATTCTGCAAATGACTCTCAAGGAACGGATCGCCGATCACCGGAACAAAGCGGCCTGTGCCTCGTGTCACTCCCGGATCGACCCTTGGGGAATCGCGTTTGAGAACTACGATGCCCTGGGAGTGTACCGGACGCAGATTAAGAACCAGCCTGTCGATGCGACTTCGGTACTTTTCAATCGGCAGACGCTGGCCGGGATGGATGGGCTCAAGCGATACTTGCTCGCGGACCGACAAGATCAATTAGCCCGAGCGATGGTGCATAAGCTGACGGCGTACGCTCTGGGCAGACCACTGGCTTTTGGTGACCGTGCAGATATTGACAGCTTGACCGCACAGTTCAGACAACGGAATGACGGCTTGGGCGACCTGATCCAACTGATCATCAGCAGTAACCTCTTCAACTCTAAGTAAGAGTCGGGAACAGACGATGACTAACAAATCCATGTTGCTGAGTCGTAGAACGTTTCTGCGCGGCACCGGTTTGGCTCTGGCTTTGCCATGGTTCGAAACGTTCGCTGTGGGCGGCCCAAGTCCAGACGAGACGCCGAAACGCTTTCTCAGTGTCTACCACCCGGATGGTGTTGGCTTGCCGCTCAAATCAGACCCCGCCTGGAAGGATTGGAGCTGGTTCCCACGGGGCGGCGAGAAGAATTTCGAATTGACCAAAGTGCTCGATGTGCTCGAGCCACTGCGGAGTGACATCACGATTTATTCCGGGTTGTCACATCCCGCCGCCAGGCAGGTCCACGGCCATTCCAATGCCGATCAGTATTTGACGGGCGCGCCCATCGGTGGTGAGGGCCCCTATCAGAATACGATCTCTCTGGATCAGGTGTATGCCGAGCACGCCGGAGATTTCACTCGACATTCTTCGCTGGTCATGTCGACTAATGGCGGCGTAGGGGGCCCACGTGGTGCGCAGACTCAGTCCTTCAATCGTGAAGGACGGCCGATTCCGGCGATGAATAAGCCGAAAGAAATCTTCGACATGCTGTTTGTGACGAGCGGCAAAGACGCGGCCGCCAGACTGGCAAGAAGCAAGAGTGCCCTGGACCTCCTGCTTGACAATACTCGATCGCTCGGACGTCAACTCTCCAGCCGCGATCAAGAGACGCTCAAGCAGTATCTGGACGCCGTGCGCGATACCGAGCTGAAGCTGGCGAAGGCGCAAAAGTGGATCGATACGCCGATTCCTCAGGTTGATACCGGCAACCTGCATCTGGATGCCGAACCCAAAGAAGCCAAGCTCTACTTCAAGACGATGTATGAACTGATCTATCTCGCGTTCCTGAGTGATTCGACTCGCGCGGCGACGTTTCAGTTGGGGCGAGAAAACGGCGAAGGTCCGCACGATCTGCTGTCACTGGCGGTTGGTTTTGGTGGTGCTCATGGCCTGACGCATGAAGTCAAGAAGCCCGACGGCTGGAAGAACCTGGGCACCTATAACCGCTATCAGGCCGAGGAATTCGGTCGGTTCGCGCAGCGGCTCAAGGAGACTCCCGAACCGACCGGCAACGGCAATATGCTGGACAACACGCTGGCCATGCATGGTTCCGCTTCCAGCAGTTTCCACCTCTCGCGCAACTATCCGATTATTTCGGCCGGTGGTAAGAACCTCGGCTTTACGAACGGTCGCTATCTCAAGCTCGGCAAAGGCAATGAAGACAATCAGGCCGGGGCGGGAATCGATACGGATGCTGGCTGGACAGCCAAGGTGGAAGTGGAAGAACTTCCGCTGTCGAAGCTCTTCGTCACCATCTTGCAGCGGCTGGGGGTCGAGACCGATTCGTTCGGTGGAATCACCGGGACGTTGACTGGAGTTTAAGAGTTAATTTCTTTGTCCTCTACACACCATCGTCCATTGGCCGTCAGCCTTCGTAGTCAAAGGAATTTTATGTTCCGTTATTCACTTGCCGTGCTTGCATGGTGTCTGTCAACCGCTGTGTCAGCGGCAGGGATTAAGAGCAGCCACCAACAGGTGATCGACTTCACTCAGCCCGATCAGGCAGCCAAGTTGGCCACTTGGTCCGATCCCCAGCACCTTGGCTGCACAAAAGAGGGCTTCGGTTGGGACGGCGACAAACGTTCGTCCCGCGATGGCTGGATCGAAACTGAACCGCTCGCGATCGGTACCAATTGGAGACCAACACACAACGCGGGAATCCGGATCAAAATACAGACCAATTATCCGGCAATTGTCGTTACCGGACGGGACTCGAAAGCGTTTTTCACCCCCAGTGTCTACGTCCGCTACAGCGCCGACCGAGTCCACTGGTCTGACTGGCAGCCGACCGACCTGAATGAAGACCCGCGAGCCCCCGGGACGATTCTCTACACGACGCGCGTGGGCGTTTCTGAACGGACGTGCAAGGCTTACCGTGCGAAGTTCCAGGAGTGGTCACGTCGGGACGACATCAACTGGGCCAGCGATGAAGACGAGTTCTGCCGCTGGCTGGTGAAACAGGACCCCGACTACTTTTCTAAAGAGCGCCCGTTCGTAGGCTACGTCCAGTTCCTGCTGGAAACTTCGTTTCACGGCAGCCAGCGGCTGACTCGCTTTGAAGCGGATGTGAGCTGGGGCGTCGGCGGGATCCATCAGCCGCCCAAAGTTCCAGCGGCGGAAAAACGCCAGCAGAATCAAGATGGCTGGAATTTTCGCGCCGTGGAAGCGCTGCCTCGCCGAAAAGATTAACAACAGGTGAGGCTCCTGCCGAACCGTGAGTGTTTCTTAGAGCTCGCGGTTCGGCAGGAGCCTCACCCTCCCATTGACCGCCACGGCAAGACCGACAACTCGCCAGTCGTAGGTAGTTGTTAAGTTAAAGTGCTCAAGTGTGGGTGAATTCTCCAGTTTCGTGAATTACGGTTTGCGGATTCACCCGAAAATGAATACCACGTCTGTGAGCTTGATGGAACGCGTGCGGCGGACGGATGATGCCGCGGCGTGGCAGCGGCTGGTCGCCATCTACCAGCCTTGGCTGCGCGCCTGGCTCTATGCACACGCCGATTCGACAATCTCCTCCAGAGTCGCCGGCGACAGGTATCCCCATCGCTTCCGCTCGACAAACTGTTGCAGAGCCGCATGCACCTGGGGAACCGGCACCCCTTGATCCAGCAGCGGCTGAGCCAGCTTGATCAACTCCCCCCGCCGCTCCAACCACGCACCGCTGCCCCGCTGGTCGCTCACCGCTTCCCCACGGACATTCCCACCATCCCGCCCTGTCTTCGCGACACCAGACTTCGCGACACCATAAGTCTTACCGACCTCCGGAGCAGGCCGCCTCCCCTTCAGCGA
>JAKFVC010000161.1 GCA_021732415.1 Planctomycetaceae bacterium | reverse complement strand
GAGTACCAAGGCGAGGGGAGCCAGATTCGGTCTCTGATTTCACACTGGTTGTGATTCCGAACCGTGGGCTAGCGCCCAGCGGCTGATGGACGGTCACCCTACGGCGACCTGCAGCACTTCCGCCCGTAACGTCTCGTTCAATCGCTCGACTTCGATCAAGAGACACTGGTGGATCTCGGGCAACTGTTCGAGTTCTCCTGCACGACTGGCACGCTCCAGCCGGAGCGCCTTGTCGTACGCAGGATGGGCACAAAACGTCGCCAGAGATCCTCGGATGGCGTGGGCCAGTTCACAGACCTCGGCCGAGTCGCTGGCGTCCGTGGCAACCTGCAACGAATGCAGCATGCCGGGCATCGTGCTGAGAAAGAGCTCGGCCATTTCTTTCAGGAAGCCGCCATCTCCAGCCAACTGAGCGAGAGCTCGATCCAGGTCGCAGACGGGCTCGGATGGTCCACCGTTGTCGTTCGGAGCCGAAGCGTCTTGCAGACTCTCGACCTCGGCGGTCGCCAGCACCCGATGCAGTACGGCCGCCAGTTCCTGTTGATCGATCGGCTTGCTGACATAGTCGTCCATCCCCGCACTCAGGCAACGTTCACGGTCACCGGCCATCGCGTGCGCCGTCATCGCAATCACGGGCACATGACGGCCCGTGTTCGACTCTCGTTCGCGTAATACGGCGACTGCTTGTAAGCCGTCCATGACGGGCATTTGCACGTCCATGAAGACGACATCGAAGGTCTCCTGCTCCAAGGCATTCAAAGCCAGTTGACCGTTGGCCGCGACTTGCACGGTATGCCCCTGCTTTTCCAGCATCTTCACCGCCACCCGCTGGTTGACGACGTTGTCTTCGGCCAGCAGCAATTTCAGCGGCCGGTTGATTGCGATGCCGTTGGACGCGGCAGCCGGAGCGACACCGGCCTGGCACTGGCGCTGCTGTCCTAGGATCTCGACAAGTGTCCGTTGCAGTTCCGATTGCTTGAGAGGCTTCAACATCGTCGCTGCGACGCCCAGTTCGCGGCAACGCACCGACGCTTCCTGCAAATCTCCAGACGTCAGCATCACGATCGTGGCACAGGCCAGTTCCGGCGACGCCTTCAACGCCTCGACGAACTTGAACCCATTCATGAGCGGCATGTGACAATCGGTCAGAACCAATGGGAACCGTTCGCCTGCCGAGTGTGCCGCCCGGAACGCATCGAGCCCCGCGAAACCGCTGCTCACCGCGGTCGGCCGCATCTTCCACGACAATAACAACTCTTCCAGGATCCGCAGATTGGTCGCGTTGTCATCGACGATCAACACGGGAACCCCCGCCAGTGAGACATCAACCGTTTCTCGCACTCGGTTTTCAGACAGGGGCAGCTCAACCGTGAAGTAAAAGGTACTCCCCTGCCCCACCTGGCTGCGAATGGCAATATCACCCTGCATCATGTTGACGATGCGACGCGAGATCGAAAGTCCCAGTCCTGTTCCGCCGTAGACGCGTGTCGTTGACGTATCCGCTTGCGAAAACGCTTCAAAGACCAGGGCCTGTTTGTTCTCGGGAATTCCGATTCCCGTATCGTGTACTGAAAACTTCAATCGCGCCGCGGATTCGGTCATCGATTCCAATTCGACATTGACACCGACCTCGCCCCGGTCTGTAAATTTGATGGCATTGCCTACCAGGTTGACGAGCACCTGACGCAATCGTCCGGCATCACAAAGCAGCTGGTCCGGAACTTCCGGCGACACTTGCCAGACGAGTTCGAGATTCTTCTCGTGAGCTCGAAACGCCAGCGTTTTCATGGCGATTCCCAGGCTCTCGCGGAGCTTGAACGGCTGGGGATCCAGCTCCAGCTTGCCCGCTTCGATCTTGGAAAAATCGAGAATGTCATTGATGATCCGCAGCAGCGAATCTGCCGATGAGCTGACCGTTTCCAGGTATTCGCGTTGCTCGCCGGTCATGGGGGTATTCAGGGCGAGTTCCGTCATGCCGATGATGCCATTCATCGGAGTGCGGATTTCGTGGCTCATATTGGCCAGGAATTCGCTCTTGGACCGGTTGGCTTCGTTCGCCGCATCCCGGGCGGCAATGATTGCCGCCTCGGCCGCTTTGCGACCGGTAATATTCTGCGAGAAAATCACCAGGCCACCGATCTCGTTGTTGGCGTCACGCCAGGGGCGAGCTTCCCATTCCACCAATTCCCGGGTGCCGTCTGACATTTCAAACGTATCTTCGGCACAGCCTTCGGTGGAACCTTCCAGCACTCTTTTATGCGCATCTTTCCAACGCGCCGGGCATTCGGGATAGACTTCGTAGTGCGACTTGCCGATGGTCCCTTCATAGGTGAGATGATGATCTCGCAGCCACCGTTCGCTCACCTGAATGTACCGCATCTCATGATCCAGCATGGCGACCGAGGCCGGCGTATGAATGATCAGCTGGCTCAAGAGTTCCGAGGTCGCTCGCAACTGCCGTTCAGCCTTGCGTCGTTCCGTGATATCGTTGGCAATCCCCAGGAATCCCGTGATTTCTCCGGCACTATTGCGAATCGCGCTGATCCCCAGCTGGACTGGAAATTGCGATCCATCTTTACGAACGTAAGTCCACTCACTCTCGTTTTTAATGCCGTGGATGGACTTGGCGACGAATACGCCAAAACCGGGTTCGATCAGTTCCCCCAGTTCCACGCTGTATTCCACCGATCGTGCCGCAACTTCCGACTCGAGATGAAATACCGAGGGAGAGACCTTGCCGATGAACTCGTCCGCCGAATATCCCAGCATCCGCTCGGCGGCGGGATTGAACATGGTAATGATGCCCTCGGGCGTCGTGGAGATGACCGCATAGGCGGCGTTTTCCAGGATCGCCCGCTGGAGCTGATTGGCCCGTTCGATTTCAACCTGTGCCGCCAGCAGCTCTGCAGTGCGGTCGGCGACGCGTTGTTCCAACGTCTCATTGAGCTGCCGGAACTGGTCCTCAATCAGCCGACGGGCCGCAATTTCAGTTTGCAAGCCCTCATTCACGTTATGCACCTCGGCATTGACTCGATCGAGAAGCCGCGTCCGGCGGCTGAGGTCCGACATAATTCCCGAAATCGCAGTACCAGCGGCTTGCAGATGGACGATCATCTCGTCGTGGGTGCGACTCAGCTCTCCGATTTCATCTTGGGATTTGCACCCTTGAGGCGTTGTCTGAACTGAAAAGGGGTTTGAGAAACCGTCGCGGGCAATCTCAGTCGTGACACGCGCCAATTCCCGCAGATCGCAACTCACCGACCGGGTCTGCGCCTGCAGGGCGACGATCGGCACACAGATCTGCCGAAAAATGATATATCCGGAGAAGACCTTCAACACGAGTAACGCTCCGACCAGGCCGAGGATGAGCGTGAGATGCGCCTGGCTTTGCTGCGCGCTGGCGGCGGCCTCCGATCGGTTTCGCGCGTCGAGCGTATCGAGAAACGCACCGATGGCGCGGATGCAGGCGGCCCTTTGTTGGTGGAAGTTTTGATCGTTCAACAGTCGAACTGCCAGTGCCGGATCGGGTCGCCCTCGTCGATCAAACTTGCCTTTCTCGTCGGCAAACCGGCCTTGCATCGCGTACATGGCGGCCACTTCCTTCTGGACGAGGTTGTTCGCCTCCGTCTCAGCCGCCCTCAACTTCTTGAATTCGGCATCCGAGAAACTCAGTGTTTCCAGCAACGCGTGCAGGGAGATCGCCGTCTCGGGCTGTTCCTGTTGCCGTTGCTCCGCGTCCGCCTGGACCTGTTCCCAAACGACCCGGCCCACATAATTCATGGGACGTGGTTTGGTTCCATTCCGGATCGCCAGAAGGTCCCAGAAATACTTCTCGCACTTGGCATCACCCGTCACGACAAAAGTGCGGGCAAACCGGCTCAGATCATCGGTACTCTGACGCAAATGATCGGCCATCACAAACGACTTCTGTCGCTCGCCGTGCTCGATCAGGGCTTGCCGCTGATCCAGGACCAGTAACCCAGCCACGGCAGCCAAGGCGACCAAGAGAACGGAGGTCGCCCCCAATACGACGCGGAAAAATCGCTTGATTGTCATGCTGATTGACCGACAAAAACTGTGAACTAACGTGTATGCACTGAAAGAATTGCGACAAAGATGGAACACGAGAAACGTAGGTTATTTTCTTCATGCCGGTTGCTCAGAGTCACCAACGGAGTGAAATGTCCGCCAGAATGGTGCGACGGTTTTCAGGAATAACCGTCATAAACGGCATACGGCGAAGTGAGGCGCCAGCCAAGGCGAGCGTCCGGCGTAAGCCGGATGGTTTTTACCGACCTCCGGCAACCAAACAAGTTGATCTAAACATTGGGTGGACTGATCCTCAGCACGACTTCGATGAAAATCGCTTCGGATGTGAGTCTGATGATTTAGGTCAAGTCGCATGGTGCGATAACGTCGCCAAAAACCATCCGGCTTACGCCGGACGCTCGCCTTACCGACAAAAAAAGCGAGTGCATCTCCGTGATCAACACCGGAAATGCACTCGCTGACTTGTCGCGTTTGAGTTCTTCGTGCTCAGCAACCTATTTGATCACGCTCACATGAGGCCGCTTCTCGGTATTCCCGGCCACATCGAACGCGACCGAGGTAATCTTGCCGTCTGCGGGCAGTTTCTCCAGAACGATTTCCCATTCTGCGAAATTCGGCCGCAACGATTTCACCGGTTGATCGTTCACGACCACCTTCTGAATGGCATTGTTATCCGCAGCGACTCCTGTAATCTTCCAACCATTTCCCGCTTTCGAGATCTGGATAATGACCGTCACCGGGGGCAGGTCGTCGACGGGATTCAACAGTTGCGGGAACGGGACTTCGGCCGTTTCGAGCACGCGTGATTCATCACCCGTGAGCGGCAGATCGGACTTGTAGGCCTTGCCTTCCGGCGCGCGAACTTCGCCCGACTTCACGCTGACGACCCGGGCTGTTTTGCCCTTCCCGTAATAGTCATGGACATAGATCGGAACACTGGTCGGAGATTTCGGCTGTGGCCGAGGCCCTCCCCCCAGATTGACCAGCGACCGCTTATTATTGTCGCGTCGCGCAGTCACCTGCACATTGCGGAAATGGGACTCCGCCTTGCCCGTCGGGTTGTCATCGCTGATCTGAATCAACGGCATCCCGCTATTCTGGAATCCAGTAAACGTGAGCCCATCGACGGTCAACATGCCATACTGGATCGAGTCATCATCATGGCCGCGATTGAAGGGCTCGGCATCGCCTGAAGGAGCCGCCTGACTCATGGCAACATTGCGGTACACGTGCCGGTCGAAGTTGGGATGATAGACGCCGTAGATCGCATTGTGGATCTGCAAGTTCTCGACCAGCAACGAAGGAGACATTGGCCGAAACGCGTAGTGGATCTCCCAGATCTTGGTATTCCGCATTACGAACGGGTGCCGGTCATCAGGCCCCACGCGTTTGACTCCTTCGCCCAAGTTGATCCCGTAGAGTCCGTCGCAATGGGCTTCGTTGTCTTCGAAACGCACGAACGGCAGCGTGCGAATATCGGTCGCGACGAGTTGGCCATCCGGCTGAGCCACCGGCATGGTCATCGACAATTGACTCGATTCGATCGCTTCGAACCGGTACCCGTAAAGGTTGTTTTCACACGTCACATTACGCGTGAACGTGTTCAAACAATTGGCCCACCAGAAACCGGTGCCTTCGTTTTGATCGTAAGGCAGCACTTGCTTCGGCAACCGTTTCCCCTGCATCGACTGCACGGCAAGATTGCGGTCCAAAACGTTCTGAACTTCGGTCCCGTCTTCCATGAAGAATCCGTGGCCGATACTGCGGAAACCGACGCAATCACGCACCACCAGATAGTTCGTCCCGTGAATCGTCAACCAGCGATTGTGACTATCCCAGATCGACGCCCCGACCACCGAGCTGCCGCGCATCGTGTCGCCAATCAGATGGAAGTGCAGGCTGTAACGACCGAGCACTCCCTCTTTTCCCAAGTGACGGAATTCGGCATAGCTGATCGAACCCGCCGAGCCGCGATGATACATCGTATGTCCGCGCTCGCCATTGGGCTCACCCGATTCAACGATCACATTGCGGCTGAGATTCGCGATCTCGCCGCGGAATTCTCCGGTCCCCAGGTGCTCGTGAACGAGCGGCTTGTCGAGGACCACGGACGTCCCGTCGAGCTTCGTGATGAGGCGTTCCTCCGTCTGCATCAACTCCGTACCCTGGCCATTATCGCGTCCCAGCCGAGTCGCCGTGACGATCACGCGGTCCCCCACACGCCAACCCGTCACCGGCTCGGACAAGGTCACAGCCCCGTCCCCCTTGGCCGCGGTCGCTCCCAGCTTGACCCATGTGCGACTGAGCGGTGTCCCATGAAAGTCCATCCGACCGCCGCAACACACCAGGGCGGGACACGATTGCTTATCCTGCCCGGGAGCAGCGATCAATCGAATGAGGGCCGTGTGCCCCACTGAGATTGGTTGCTCAGCCGTTCCGACTTCCAGTGCAGGTCGATCCCCGGTCGCCCCGGGCGCCGGCTCTTCAATATGCAGACTGCAATCAAACCCGTCTTCGGAGGGTTCGTCGCCCGCTTCGATCTTCAAGACACCGACATCGAGACGCGTGTCTCGATCAGCAGCAAACGACAACTTGCCGCCAATATAAACCGCTCGCAGCGCCTGGTCCGTCTTAACGTCATACGTGACGGCGTGCCCCGGTCGAATGTGAACTCGAGCACCAGCCGCCGGGACCTTCGCCCCTTCCCAAGTCGCCGCCGCCGACCACGGACCACTGCCCGCAGAACGAATCCATTCCGGCTTGTCGGCGGCCGTCGCGAGAGCCCCATTCGACAGCGTCACGGTGACGAGGATGGCCAGCCAGCGGAACCAAGTTTGCCTGTACACGTCATGCAGTTGAGCGCTGCCTATCATGTCGTCGTCTCCGGTGGGGGGAAGTATCGAATTGGGGGTCGGGCGTTCAAACTTCAAAATTGGCCAGTCTGCCAGCGTGACTTCAAGGTTAACGGAATGGCCAATTTTGAAATTTGAACGCCCGACCCCAGACTGAAAACGTTTCGCGATAACCTCATACCTTGATATAGATAAACGCCTCATCGCAGTTACGCGAATTCTTCCGATTTCATCCCTTACCACTCGCCAAGGGTAAATGCGTGGAAGAATCCCGGGGCTTCCGCCCACCGGGCTCGCCTAAATCATTTTGTCCGCGCGCCTACCTTAAATTCTTATTTGGCAGTCACCATCAAGTCCACCTGCTGAATCGAATTCCGCCCTGACTTGGCAAACGGCCGCGGCAACGGTTGGGCGACATCGTTCGCATCGATCGTGCGGCAACGCAGGTGATATTTCCCCGGCGCGACATCCTTCAACACCACCGCCCAATGAGCCAGCGCGTAACGCATCGGCCACGTTTGCGGCTCCCCGGTCTTAGGATCAAAGCCGCGAACGTTCTCGGGCAATTTCCCCTCTGGTAACCCACCCGCCCAGTTCTTCGGGGGCGCCAGAATCTCTGCGTCTCTCCAGGCTCCCTGATTGAGATAAGGGTCGTCAGGAGACAACGCTTGTTCCGCCGGATGCAACCAGACCTGCACCTTCTTCAACCCGGAAATCCCCACCTGAGCCAGCCCCGTAATGGGAATCGAAGCATCTGCGGCGACCGTGGCGGGATGGGAGATGAAACGGGCAAAAGTCTTCATCCAACTGTCGACGTCGTTGTTGCCGTTGGCATAGGTATCGTTCGCATACGGAGCATTGGTCAGCATGATTCGCTGCAACCACTTCACCGATTTGAAACCGTAGGCCTCGGGAACCACCATGCGGACCGGTCCGCCACGTTTGCCGCTGAGAAACTCGCCGTTGAGCTTGTAGCACAAAATGACGGGATGCTCGCCAGGGGGATCTTCGAGGACGCGTCCGACGGGCAACGAACTTTGAAACCGCTGCTTGAGGTCGTCGTTGTGATAGCCGTAATAAAAAACCCGCCGCAAATCACTCTGCGGTTTGGCCAGCCAGACGACGGTCCGCAGCGGCACCCCTTCCCACAATCCCATCCCCAACGGACTGCCGCCGTTGTTGCAGGTCATGATCTTGGGAAACCGCACAGCGTGCTTCTCCGCCAATTTCATCAAGCCGTCAAAATCCAGGGCCGTCTTGAGCTCCTTCGACAACGGAGCATCCATCTTCGCCGGCGCATCGGGATCCGGGATGACCTCCAATTTCCACGTCTCGCGAGTCATCCCCACCTCACGCAGCTTTTCAACCGGATGCGTATAGGGTATCGGAGTACCGCGTTCCACCGTGCCAAACGCCTCGGGCTGCGTGAAGTATTCCAGCTTGCGGATGGCTTCAGCCAGCGGGTCAGGCTTGTCGTCCGCGAAGACGGCACGCCCCGACGGCAACGCGAGACCCATCGCCCCGAGTGCTCCCATTCGCAACAAATAGCGCCGGGTCAGACCTTGATGCTCCATCCACAACGAATCCAAGTCGCGCATGATGAACTCTCAGGGCGTGACATGGGAGGGCGAGGCTCCCGCCGAGCCTAACACGAGCTTTAGCTCGGCGTCCGCCGGAGGCATAAAGACGGGCCTCCGGCGGACGCCGACCTGCGGTCGTACTAGGCTCGGCGGGAGCCTCGCCCTCCCAAAAACGGGACTTTCAAACTCGCTCTCGGGTGAGCGACGGGAAATTGGGTGCTACGCAAACAAGCGATCGATCGATTCACCCCACGGGACAAGGGTGTAAGGCCGATTAGTCGAATCATACAGCTCTGAAATCGGCGAGATCCCCAGCGATTGATAGATGGTAGCCACGATCTCAGCGGGCACGACGGGATCGCTGGCCGGTTCGCCACCGATCTTGTCGCTGGAGCCGTAGACATAGCCCCCCTTCATGCCGCCTCCCGCCAGCAGCAGACTGTAACCGAAATTCCAATGATCGCGGCCCGCGCCAGCGTTGATCTTGGGAGTCCGGCCAAACTCGCCCATCACGCAGACCAGCGTCCGCTTCAGCAAGCTGCGATCGGCCAGATCCTGCAGCAAACTGCTGACGGCCATGTCGAGTTGCGGCAGCAATCGCCCCTTCAGCGAGACGAAGTTGTTGCCATGAGTATCCCACGTCGCATTCGCATCTGGCGCCCAGGAAATGGTCACCACGCGCGTCCCGGCTTCAATCAAGCGGCGGGCGAGCAGTGTGCTTTGTCCGTAGATATTGCGGCCATAGGCGTCGCGGACGGGATCGGGCTCCAGCGAGAGTTGAAACGCTTTCTGAGCCGCTTCGGAACTGAGCAGATCAAGAGCCCGCTGCTGAAAGCCATTCATCCCATTGATGACGCTCGAACCACGCTCGGCAAATTGCGTGTTGAGTGTCGATTGCAGATCGCGTCGCTGCACCAGACGCTGCGGCGAGACTTCAACCAGCCGAGTCAACTCGGGGATCGAAAAATCGGCGGCGTTCGGATCTTTCAGGACAAACAGCGGATCGAACTGCTTCCCCATCCAGCCGCCGAAGAATCCCGGCTGCGGCGGTCCACCGGCACCCTCTTTGGTGATGTAGGGCAAACACACAAACGGCACGATCGGTTCGGCGGGAGGCCGCAGGTGACCGGTGACCGAACCAATCGCCGGATAGTCGGTCGGCTTGGTCCCGCCGCCGGCTTCTCCACGATCATGGCCCGTCAGCGCCGCATAAACCGCCGCCGCATGAGAATTGTTGACTCCATGATGAGCAGACCGGATCAGCGTGCAACGGTGCATGTGCTGCGCCATCCGCGGCAGATGCTCCGAAAACTGCACTCCGGGAGTACTGGTCGAGATCGGATTAAATTCTCCCCGGATCCCCGTCGGCGCCTGCGGCTTCATGTCCCACATATCAAGATGACTGGGACCACCATTGAGAAAAATCACGATGCAAGAGTCAGCCGCGGCCGAGACCGTCGGCGAACGATGTGCTTCAGCCTGCAACAGCGCGGGCAAGGTCAAGCCGAGCGTCCCTAAGCTACCCACCTGCAACACTTGCCGTCGCGTCAATCGTTGACGTCGAGCTGCACCTTCGCCGTGATCCATTCCGAGCACCTCAAGTGACCGCCAAGCCGGGAAACGCATCAAACCCTGTTGACGCATTCTCGCACACCTGCATATGTGAGGCAAGAAACAATTGACATGGTGAGGCCAGTCTGGGAGGGCGAGGCTCCCGCCGAGCCTAACACGAGCTTTAGCTCGGCGACCGCCGGAGGCCTCCGGCGGACGCCGACCTGCGGTCGCTTTAGGCTCGGCGGGAGCCTCGCCCTCCCAGCCGCGTCACTTCTTTTCCGGTTCCGCTTCCAAATCGAAATCACCGTTGATTTTGCCCGAGTCAATTGTCCGCGCAAGTTCGCTCCGCGTGTTGTATTTTGCCGGCACGAGTTCCCCATAGATGGGTCTCATAGGGCTGTCCGGGGAGTTGTAGGCCTTTTCCATTCGCAGCACTTTGCGGGAGGTGATTGAGACCCGCTTTTCCCCCAGTGTCACCGGTATCGAGTAGTAACCTTTCTTGATCGTTGCGACCATGGGCGACTCGTCCCCCTTCACGGCCTGGAAGCTGATCGAGCCCTCCAGGAGCGGCGTGCCCCCGAGTTTCACCGTTCCCTGGACGAGCTTTGTCGGGGGGCCGTTGTTGGTGGCCCCACCGCAACCAGACAGTCCGCAGGCCCACACCAGAGCCATCACCGCCAAAACTCGACCATTCGCCATGCGCATAAATCTCTTCCGTAGGATAGGCTTCCAGCCTGTCTTTCTTCGACTAAGAATCTCTAACAAAACCGATGATGAATCGCCCCCGTCGGGCTTGTTCCGACGGAGCGCTGACTGGCCAGCTACCCAACAGCGAGTTTTGCAGAATTCTCAACCGTTACATCTCCGATGCCCCCTGCCGCCGGCCAGTCGCCGCTATTACAACGGTTCGCTCACGGCGGCAGGGGGCATCGGAGACCACGCGTTGATGATCCAATTCGTTTCTCCCCAGTAGCAGACCAGTCAGGGCTCCGCCGGGACAAGCCCGACGGGGGCCGGAAACGCCGCGAGCCTACCCCACTTTGCTTAGAAATCACCGAAGGTCTCGGCACCGTTCATCGACCCCAATGCTTGCCAGGTAACGAAGCTGATACTGTCACTGACAAACCGCACTGCCCCGTCGCCCATCAGGACATGGACGCCGCCGACGTGACGGCTCCGGGCGATGGCCTGTTGATTCCCGCCCGGCGCACAAGGCATCCGCGAGTCGATCGCCGTCGTGCTGCAGTAGTTGTTCGTGTCGGGGTTTTTGCTGTTCGGCGTATTGACGGTCATGAACTGAAAAGACACGAAATTCGGGTCATCATTGAGGACATCTCCGCGAACGTCATAATCCCCGTCATTCTTCGACATCAGGATTTCCGACATCATCAGCGTATTCGACGTCCCGTCGGTAAATTCGTTGATCCGTCCGACTCGCGGAGTTGCGGGATTATCGTTGATGTAACCAAATGGCGCCAGACTGGAGGGAGCCGCAATCTGGGGCCGAGTGACGTTGCCCCAGTTGACGACATAGCTGCCGCGCGACCGCCAGTATTGATCGGCCGTCCAAAATCCACTTTTGTCGCTAGGGCAGAAGTACGTCGCCAATTGCTTGGCCACCACGCCATTGAACGTGTTGCTCACGCAGTTCGGTGGTTCCCAAAAACCAACATTGAAGCTGTACTGGTTGGACATCACCGCCTGATCCATGTAGGGCCACAGGCTGACGACGTACGTGTGCCGTGGGATATTGGTCGCGGCAAACGGGAACGCCCTGTGGGTGTCGTGGTAGTTGTGCAGCGCCAACCCCCACTGCTTCAAGTGGTTTTTGCACTGCGTCCGACGAGCGGCCTCACGCGCCTGCTGCACTGCCGGCAACAGCAGTGCGATCAGCACCGCGATAATCGCAATCACGACCAGCAACTCGATCAAGGTAAACGCCTGCCTGCGAGATCCGCTCGTATTTTTCATAATCGGCGCCTTACGAACGACAAATGACGGCAGCGGCACCAGAATGCCAGTGCAGATAAATCGGATTATCAGAAAAGCAGAATTGGCCAAAGAACCTGACGAATTGATAGACCGGACGGACTCTGCCCAGATAGAACGGGCGCTGAACGTGCCGTTCTGATCCTCTTAGAAGATTGTGTAAAGATCGATTGAATCTATCGCGGTAGCCACGGCAAGTCAATTTCGTTCACCATAATCCACAGCGTGGCGTGCATCCGCTATTTGGAGGGGAATGATTTTCGAGATTCTGGGTAACTGTTTAACAGCGAAACCCAGAATTACCGCCTGTTGTCGCCCCCGTTGGGCTTGTCCCGACGGAGCGCTGACTGGCCAGCTACTAGAGAGAAATGTTCTGGACCCTCAACGCGTGGTCTCCGCTGCCCCCTGCCGCCGTGAGCGAACCGCAGTTACAGCAGCGACTGGCTGGCGGCAGGGGGCAGCGGAGACGTAAAGGTTGAGAATTCTGCAAAACTCGTTGCTGGGTAGCCGACCAGTCAGCGCTCCGTTGGGACAAGCCCAACGGGGGCGGTTTCCAAATGCCCCCGCAGCAGGTGAATGTCAGCTTCGACTTGGACATCCCGCGGGCTGGTCGGTACTCTGGAGAGACTGGCCATTTTTATTGATCGACGCTGCTGAGAAATTGTTCGTGACATGCCCGCTTCCGATGCCGAAACTCGACCTCTGATTTCCACCCGTGCCTGGCAGGTGATCGGTCAGTTCGTATTTGTCAGTTTGTTGATTGCTTTGGTGGTCGGGTCTGTCGTCTTCGTCGATGAAACTGAACTCGTCATTGTGGAACGGTTTGGGGTCATTACTGCCGTGTACGATCAGGTCGATCTGGCACAGTCGGACCGGGGGCTGCACTTCAAGCTTCCGTGGCCGGTCGAAACCGTGCGTCGGTTCGACCGGAGACTGCAGTTGTTCGATCCGCGGGGCCGGGAGATGTTTACCCGCGACCGCAAGAACATCATTGTCGACACGTACTTGTGCTGGCGCATCGCGGCCTCGACGGGGGCCGACAAGAACTTTGCCGATCGGCCCGTGGTCAAGTTCTATCGCGGGCTGGGGGGAATTCCGACGACGGAAGCTCGCCTGGATACCCGCCTGCGTTCGGTCATGTCGGAAGAGATGGGCCGTCTCGCGTTGAGCGACCTGCTGGTCTCCACCGATTCGGAAGCTGGCCCACAAGGTGCCAGTCCGCTGGCCGATCTGACGAACCGCGTTCAGAAACAGGTCCGGCAGGAGCCCGATGAAGCGGCCTCGCTGACGTCACGGCTGGGGGTCGAGATCCTGGACATCGGGATTCAGCGGATCAATCTGCCTGAAGGCAACCTGTTCGCGGTCTATGAACGGATGCGGAAAGAACGCGACAAAATCGCCCAGCGGTATCGCAGCGCCGGCGAGGCCGAAAAAGTGGTCATCGAAAGCCAGGCCAAGCGCCGCAGTGCCGAAATCATGGCCAAGGCGAACAGCGAAGCGGCCGCCATTCGCGCCGCGGGCGAGGCCGAGGCATTGCAGATTCGCAATACGGCCCACGCTCGCGACCCCGAGTTCTACGCGTGGCTCCGCAACCTGGAGAGCTACCAGAAAGTCCTGACGAATCAGACGACGCTGGTCTTGTCGGCATCCAGCCCATTCCTCAAATTGTTGATCGAGGGCCTGCCGTCCAAGACGAATTCTCTGCCCAAGCCACGTACCACAGAAGCTCCCGTTACGGGGAGCACGCCATGAAGCGTCTTCTGCTGGTGAGCTTGTTGGTTGGCCTCTATGCGTTGAGCGGTCTCTATGTTGTCCGCGGCAACGAGCAGGCCGTGGTGCGTTCGTTCGGGCGGGCTCAGTCGCAGTTGGTGGGCAGCGGTCTCCATTTTGGCTGGCCCTGGCCGATGAGTCAGGTCGATCGAGTCAACTTGAACGAGACCCGCACGGTCACCGTGGGATTGGGAACCGCGGACGAAGTCAGCGACAGCGATTTCTTGAAACCGCCCGCCGCCAGTCGCCAGTCCGAGTACCTGACCGGTGACAAGAACATTCTCAATTTACAGATCAGCGTGCAATTTCGGATTGATGATCCGCGTCAATTTCTCCTGCACCATGAGAGCCCCGACCGGCATTTGCGGTTCCTGACACAATCGCTGGTTGCCGATGTGGTGGCCCGCAGTGGCGTGGATTATGTCCACCCGCTGGGGCTGAATGCCCTGCGTCAATTGTTGACGGCGGAAGCCCGGCGTCTGGCCGGCATCCAGGGGCTGGGTGTCTTCGTGGAAGACGTCACGCTGGCAGATGTTCGTCCGCCCGTCCCGGTGAAACAGGCCTTTCTGGATGTCTCCAATGCCCGAGCCGAAAAAGAACGCCTGATGAGCGAAGCCCAGACGATGTCCGAACGGCTGCTCGCCCAGGCAAACGCGCAAGCCAGCCAATTGCGAGACCAGGCCGAATCGACTCGAGCCCAGGCATTGTCTGCCGCCACGGCCGAGGCCAGCCGTTTCGATGCACTGGTCGATCAATTCGACAAGGCGGCCGTGCCGGGAACCGATGCTCGAGCCCAGGTACGCGAGATGACCATGCAGCGGTTGTATTGGACGACCCTTGAAGAGTTGCTGCCGAAACTCGCGCGGCAGATTTATGTGGATGGCCAGAAGCCGATTGATTTGACGATCCAACGGAGGGACCGTCCGTAGCGTAGCCGAAGTCGCCAAGACTCCGGGGGGGGACCAGTGCGGCCAGAACTCCTGGCGAGTTCTGCTACGCAGGCTACGGTTTGCAACTTGCGTTCACAAGCAGAATTGTGAAAATGTAGAGACCATATCGTTTGCTCTTATGGCGAGCATGTCGGACGACCCGTCACAACACACTCGGTTCGAGTCTCCAAGGGATTGTTCATGGCCACAGTACGTGAAGCTAATCTTCCGGTGGAAGAAGTTTTTGAGGTTGGCCCGCTTGATGAACGGTTGACCGATCCTGAATTGGGCTGCTTGTCGCTCATTCAAGATTTGAAACGAGTTCCGAATCTATACAAATTCCCAGGCGCTACCGTCCTGCGGAAATGCACTCCCGATCAGATCATGTGCCAACAGGGGGAAGCGGGAGCTTCGGCCTTCTATATCCTGAGCGCACATGACGTCGTGGCGTTGCGGCAACAGCAAGTCGACTTTATCGAGAAAGTGTTACAAGACAGCGAAGCGGCTGATGTTCCCGTACGCTTTCAGAATCTGACACGTCCCGGATTACTGTCGCTGCAACAGCGGTATCAGGACGAGATTCAGAAGTTTACGAAGCGTCAAGCGGCACTCATTCAAGCCACCGACGCCACTCAGCACGATCAACTGGCGACCGTCGCTAAGGTCAAATTGCTGGTTTCGCTGAATCCCGATCGCCCCCGCCGGGGATTGCTGCATCGGCTGACGAGTTGGCTGCGACGTCCGGCCAAAGGAGAAGAAACGCCCGCCTTCATTCCCGTCGACGGCATGATGTCACTCGATACACGGACCCTCGAAGCGCCACTGCATGAAAAGGAAATCTTCGGCGAGATGAGCTGCCTGAACCGGGCACCACGTTCAGCCACGGTCATCGTCGAGCAAGATTGCTACATGCTCGAGTTTCTGCGCAATGTCCTGGACATGCTCTATAAGGATCCGACGTATAAGGCGCGGAACGACGCCATCTACCGTACGCGAGTCCTCGACAAGCAGGTCCGGCAACTGTCGGTTTTTAAGGAGCTTTCGGACGCGGAATTCCAAGACCTGCAGCCCCGTCTGGAATTGGTTGATTTCCAAGCCGGCAAGATCATTTTTGATGAGCACGAAGAGTCCGACTGCATGTACCTGATCCGTAGCGGCATGGTTAAGGTTGTCAAGCACGCCTCGGCCCTATTTAGCGCCGATGAACGCAAACGGATCGCCTGGGACAGCCTGGCCCAGGAATTGGTCGCCGGCGAGAAACGTCCTCAATCGCTGACCGGCCGGGTCTGGTCTAAATTGGTGCCCGAGATTCGCGAGTTGCTGACCTCCATCGCCAGCGGGACCAAGGCTGACGAGGCGACTCAGAAACGGATCGTTGCGGAACTCAACCGCTTCATTAGCGCGGGTGAGCTAAGCACTGCGTTCGGCGAGAAGCGGTCTGCAATGGTCGCCACGCTGGATATTCTGGCGATTGAAGAAGCGACCGCTGATTTTCCAGAGAAAGTCAAAGACTGGTCACAGTTGCGTTCGCGCCTGTTTCATCGCCTGCTGTTGGAAGCGGCCAGCATGCACGGGCTGCCCAGACGCGAGCACCAGTCGGCCAGGACTCTCAAATATCTTGGAAAAGGTGAGATCCTGGGGGAAATCGGCCTGCTGAAGGGCCAGCCGCGTAGTGCCTCGTGCCTGGCGTTTGATCAGCATGACCGAGGCCAGGAGCAACTCAAGCAGGACCTGGAAGCGACTCCGTCCCGCGTCGAACTGGTGAAGCTGGATCGGGACGATCTGGCGTCCGTATCACCCGCGTTTCGTCGCACGCTAGAAGATATTGTGGATGATCTCATCGCGAATCTGGTAGAAAACCGTCCGCCCAGCGCCACTCCCGTTCGCAAGCTGCTGAGTCAAACGGTCGAATTCGAGAAGCTGGGGTTGGTGCAAGGTCAGCAATTGATGTTGATCGATCTGGAGAAATGTACGCGCTGCGGAGCGTGCGTCGAGGCGTGCGTGGACGCTCACGCGGACGGACGCAACCGGCTGTATCTGGATGGTCCGCGGTTCGACAAATACCTCGTGCCGGTCACCTGCCGGAGTTGTCTCGATCCCGTCTGCATGATTGGTTGCCCGGTGGGCGCAATTTCCCGTGGCGACAACGGTGAAATTCGGATCCGCAATCACTGCATCGGTTGCCAGTTGTGTGCCGATCAGTGCCCCTACGGTTCGATTCATATGAGCGATCGGGAATTGGGGAACTCGGAACCGGCGAGTTTGTTTCAACTGGAAACCGGGGTGGTGCTCAAGGAATTCACTCAGAAGGCGGTCGTCTGCGACCTGTGCAGTTCGCTGGGAGATCACGGGCCGTCTTGTGTTTACGCGTGCCCGCATGACGCAGCGATGCGAGTGGATTCGCGTCAGTATTTCGGGATCAGCGATGGCTGATATTAGTTGGGAGGGCGAGGCTCCCGCCGAGCCTAAAGCGACCGCAGGTCGGCGTCCGCCGGAGGCATGACATTCGGCCTCCGGCGGACTCCGAGCTAAAGCTCGCTTTAGGCTCGGCGGGGTACCCTCTGGGTCCCTCGCCCTCCCATCACGACATGCCTTTCATGCGGTTGGGGGTGAGGGGCCCGATGAACCATCGACCTGGAGTTCTGATGATCGCAAGAAAAAGCCCATCGCAAAAGCCCGCGGCAATGACGCTCGCAGATCCCCTCACCCCCGGCACCTCTCCCCGCCCGGTTCGTTTACCGGCCAGGGCGAGGGGAGCGAAGATCTCACCAGCGGCGTTTCTCGCCGTACTCATCGTAAGTTCGGCCACCGCGTGGTCAGCGGACGACAAACCACCCGCCCCGCGGATTGATCCAGCAGGCATTCGAGGCTCACTGGTCCTGGGCGGCGGCGGAACTCTCCCGGCCGAGGCGCGCGAGCAGTTCCTCAAACTCGCGGGTGGTAAAGACGCCAAGCTCGTCGTCATTCCGACCGCTCGAGATGACGCCGCATTGGAAATGGGCGAGACCTCACTCAAGTCCTGGGAAGAAGCGAAACCCGCATCGGCCGTGCTGTTACACACGCGTTCTCGAGACGCAGCCAATGGTGCCGCTCTCATCGAACCGCTAAAAGAGGCGACGGCGGTCTGGTTTGATGAAGGGGATCCATCGCCACTCTTGGAAACCTATCGCGGAACTTTGGTCGAACGCGAAGCGTCGGCAGTCCTGCAGCGGGGAGGCGTGATTGGCGGCAACTCGGCGGGGGCCGTCGTGTTGTCCGGGATGTTGATCGCCGAGGGTGATTCGGGAGAGGTTCTTCCAGGACTGGACCTTCTTGCCGGGACGATCGTCGAACCGCATTTCATCGAACGTAAACAGAAGTCGCGACTGGCGAGCGTTCTCGAAAAGCATCCCGAACTCTTCGGAATGGGGCTTGATGAAGACACCGCGGTCATCATTCGGGGACGCAACGTTGACGTCGTGGGATCGGGGCATCTCACCATCAGTCTCGCCAAGTCAGCCAACCGCCCAGCGCGAGAAATTGAATTCAAAGAGGGACAACAAACCGACCTGACCCGTTGGCGGTTAGCCGCCAGGGCTCGTACATCTCCTGCGTTTCCGGCGACTCAACCCGCCGAACCGAAAGTCGCGGCGGGGAGCCTGGTCATTGTGGGCGGAGGTGGCCTGCCGGCTGACGTCGCGACGCGATTCGTAGAACTCGCCGGCGGCCCCGAGTCTACGATCATTGTTCTGCCCACTGCTAATCCCGGTCCGATGCAGGGAGCATCCCGCGAGGGACGGTTCCTGGAAAAGGCGGGGTGTAAGCACGTCGTCGTCTTGCCGGAGACCAGCCTGGCTGACGTTTCGTCTCCGGAATTTCTGGCGAAGATCAAGGAGGCCAAAGGGGTCTGGTTTGGTGGCGGACGCCAATGGCGGTTCGTCGATGCCTATGCCGAGACTCCGGCCCTCGAGGCCTTTCGCGACGTGTTACAACGGGGCGGAGTGATCGGCGGCAGTTCCGCGGGGGCGACCATTCAAGGCGAATATCTTGTCCGCGGTAGCCCTCAGGGCAACGAAGAAATGATGGCCGAAGGTTACGAGCGAGGGTTCGGATTCCTACCCGGTACGGCGATCGATCAGCATTTTACTCAGCGCCAGCGGCAGGGTGATTTGTTGTCGGTGATGACGGCTTTTCCGCAATTGCTCGGGATTGGTCTCGACGAAACCACGGCGATCATTGTGACCGGTTCAACCGCGGAAGTTTTGGGGAAGAACAAGGCCCACTTCTACAACACCCGCGTTCGATCGACAGAAGGAATGCCGGAGTGCGTTTCGCTCGAATCCGGCAAACAATACGACTTGGTGGAACGCAAGGTCGTCGAGGAAGCGAAGCAATAACAGAGCGGGATCGAGTGGATGGGAGGGCGAGGCTCCCGCCGAGCCTAAAGCGAGCTTTAGCTCGGAGTCCGCCGGAGGCTGGATGCAATGCCTCCGGCGGACGCCGACCTTCGGTCGCCTTAGGCTCGGCAGGAGCCTCGCCCTCCCATCGACTCGAATTACAACACGATGACGTAAGTCCCAGTCCACCACTCCCAGATTCTGCGGAGCAAGTAGTACTCGTTATAGGGACGATCGTCGGTAATGATCACCAGCGGATCATCGCTGATCACTTCGGCCGCGGAAACCGGCGACGCGATCACCGCATCCAGGAGCGATTCTCCAGTGCGATCTGTTGACCACTCGACGAGATCCCGTCGGGCCGCCTCTGGCAGGCGTGCATAAAGTTCGCTTCCTGTGCGTTCGGGGAGCGGCTGCATCGAGCACAGCATGTGGTATCCCCAATGATCGTACGCGCGGGTGACCCGGACATGTGGGAACTCGGCCAGAACCGAGCGCAGGATGGCTTGAAGCGTCTTGAAGTCGCCACCGGGATACCACTGCTGCAGGATGCCGCCCTCGGCGAGGCGCGGCTTGATTAGCTGGTAGAACTCGCGCGAGTACAACAGGCTGGAGCCAGCCGCTTCCACAGGGGGCGGCGGGTCGAGAGTGATTACATCGAACCGCTGGCTGGTACGTCGCAGAAAGCGTCGGCCGTCATCGATCACGATGTGGCTGAGCGGATTGCGGCGGACTTCCTCGGCATCGGGGAAATAGTAGCCGAAGGCATCGCTGACGCTGGGGACAAGTTCCACGGCGGTTGTATCGATTCCCCAACTCAGCAGTGACCGGTAGGTTGTTCCCATCCCGAAGCAGATGACGAGCGCCGACTTGGGCTGATGCGGCAACTGGGCGAGGGGCAGGTGGGCCATCAGCTTGGTGCTGGGGGTGAACGCGGTAATCGACTTGCCGTTGACGAGCAGGTCCTTGCGGCCATCGATAAATCCGGCAATGACCGTCGCCGTATGATCGCGATAGACCCGGGCTCCCTGGGCGGCGAAGCGATCTTCGTAGCTGGTGCCGACGGTGGCGGCGGCGATCCCGCACAAGGTGGCCGCCGACCAGGCAATTCGCGGTAACCATTGCGATCGACGCGGTTCGCTGCTGACAGCCTGCTTGAGCCATACCAGCGACCGGCCCGACATCATCCAGAGCGGAATTGCCAGAACGATGCCCGCCCACTGCAAGCCGCACATCGGCAGGAGGACATAAGAGACCAGCAATGGTCCGATGATGCAGCCCAGGACATTCACTGCGTAGGCATGTCCGACTGCATCCGGGCGTCCCAGGGCGTGCTCGTCGATCAGCTTGGGAGTCAGGTAGCCGAGGATCGCACAATACGGGACGATACTGAGCAACAGCCACGCAATGCGCATCCAATATTGAGGCAATATGATGCGGGGATCTGCCGCCAGGATCTGACCAAAGGCGGCCAGTGCCAGGAGCGCGAGGAGTACGTGATCCGATACCAACTTGTGCCGTGCCAGATGCCGCCGATAGAGCATCGAACCGCACCATGTGGCGAGGAGATACGCAAACAGCAGACCGGCGAATGAATACACCTGAGTCAGCAGGATCGGCGCGAAGGCCCGAGTCCAGACGACTTCCATCCCCATCGAGGCGAGGCCGGTTGTAAACAGAATCGACAATGCGAAGCGAGAGCAAATCCCGCAGGAATCTCGTGGCGGATCGGACACGATCGGCAATTGCGGCTTGGCTTCGACGACCGCGCCGTCGTCGGGCTGCAGGCTCAATCGAAAAGCGACCGCTGCCGCGCACCAGTTGGCGAGCATGCCAATCACCAAAGTACCATGAAAGCCCAGCAGTTCAACGAGAGCGACGGGTGTCAGGAGCGTTCCCGCCAGTGCGCCGAGAACGTTGGCCAGATAGAGGTAGCTGAACCCGCCTTCCGAGCCCCGGTCTCCCCGAATGGCCTGCATCATGAAGGGGAACGTGGTTCCCATGCACAGGCAGAACGGGACCATCGCAAACAAAATGATCGCGGCCGAGGATCCCAAATACTGGACAGAATCGGTTTGCCCGGCGGGTAACAGCAGGTTCTCACCCCAGGTGAACAGCATGGGGACCGCCAGTGCTCCGACACCGATGAGGAACTCGGCGGCAGCGTAGGCTCGCAGAGCACCCCGGCGCGACCATGTCCACCGACGCAGCATTGACCCGGCGAGCCACGAACCGGCTCCCAAGCCGAGCATGAAGACCGACAAGACCAGCGAGATGACGGGCGTGATCACGCCGAACGCGGCAAATGCCAACCTCAGCCAGACGATCTGATAGACCAGACCGCTGAAGCCGGAAAGAAAAAACAGACGAGACTGCATGGAGCGAGAGAGAACGGGCATCATGCGATTCAGAATACAAGCTCAATGATGTATCGGCAATGACGTCGGACGGTGTCTCATTGATTGCTCACGAAGAGCACCAGTGAACTGTGGCAATTCGCGTGGGGGATGACTAAAATCCGAAGATGACACGTCTCGCGGAAATGGTCGCTGGTTACGCAATTCACTCAACGACCACCTGGAAGCATCCTGATTGGAGACTACCCCATGCGTCTCTCGCTATCGATCGGACTGGTCTTCTTGGGAGCGTCGCTCGCCGTCGCCTGGGGAGCACCGGGCGATGAAGATCCGCCCCTCAACCCTTATGACAACCTGTGGCAGCAAGTCAGCCAGCTACTGGCCGACCGCGAGTATGGTTCGGCCGCGGGACTGATTGAAGACGCACAAGACGACCCGGAGTTTGCTCCTTTTAAGAAGCAACTTGAGACCGACAGTAAGGATCTCGCTGAGCTGCAACGCTTTGCGACACTCGTCAAGGAGAGTGCCGCGGGATTGAAATCGGGAGCCACCCTGAAACAGGGAAGCAGCACCTACACCATTGAAAAATTCATCTCCGATGCGGAAGGGGACCGCCTGCTGCTGAAAGGGCCGAATAGCGCCACTGCGACTGAGAAATCGCTGACAGAGCTGGAGTACCACAGTTGGATCGACCTGACGCAGTCGAAACTGACGACGTCGAAGGAAGATCGGTATGTCCTCGGCATGTATCTGGCCACGGTCGAGCATGGAAATCGTAAGGATGCCCGACAGGCACTGAACCTGGCTTCGACGGCTGGCGTGACGGTCAATCATTGGACCGATCGGTTAGACGCGGAAGAGAAAGCGGCTGCCGCGGCCAAAGATGCCAAGAAGGCTGTCCGCAATGACCCGATCCTGGGGGCGTGGAGGATCATCATCAAAGTCCCCAAGAAGAAAGATGTGATCATCAACGCGATCCTTCGCGAGGCGGGCAGGACCAATATCAAATCGACTTGGAGGAAGCTCGGAGATGGGCGTTATGTGCTCACGCTGCCCAAGGGTGCGACGGCGCGATTAGAACTCGATCCCTCTGGGGAAATTCTCAAGGGAAAGACGACTAGAGGACACAAAGTCAGCGGGCTGCGCCAAGCCAAGCCGCGGAAGTAGGGTTGCGTAGGATAGGCTTCCAGCCTGTCCTGCGACGAATGCAGAGTGAGTATCGTGCTGAATCACTTCACGAATGCGAACTTAATCAAGAGATCAAAGAGTTGAGCCGCAGAGAGAACATCTATTTATTTATCCACAGATTTCGCAGACTGACGCAGAGGAATTCCAATTCCCTAATCTGCGTCAATCTGCGAAATCTGTGGATAATAAATTCCTAATTAGTGCCCCCAACAAAACCTCTCGTCCCGCGATTTCTCAATTCCTATTCGTGTCATTTGTGTGATTCGTGGTTGAGAAATTCCTAGCAGAGGAACCACGAATCACACAAATGACACGAATAAGTCCTGGCGCGAGCCAACCTGTTATTTGTGCGCGGATTCACTTGGTGGTCGGTAACGGGTGGCGACGGTCGCGCTCAATAATGACAGGCAGGATGCCGATCCTACGGGTCTAATAGCCCAGCACTTCCAACTCGGAAATCCCAGCAATTCCGTCGTCGCGCCAGACGCTCATCAACTGCAATTTGACGAAGCGTCCCTTGGCGAACGGGACTTGCATGACGGCTCCGTAATCGGGAGTGTCGGGCAATCCGGGGGCCGGGGGGACGACACCGACGGCGACGGGAACTGTCGGTGAGGAATCACTGCTGACGTAGATCTCGAGATCTTTCCAGCCGCGATGAGTTCCCGAGGCTTCGTTGCAGTTCCAGATCCGAATTCCCGTGACGGTTCGCTCGGCACCCAAGTCGAGGACCAGGGTCGTCAAGCGTTTGGAGGGGTGCCGCCACATGGTCTTCAGTTCGACCGAATTCCAGACCTTGTCGAGTACCGCGACCGCAGGCCCCTCAGGGGATTCGGCGGTGGCTCGGAGAACCTTGACGCCGGGCAGAGCTGTGGGCGGCATCAACCGCATGGCGATGGCCAGACGCTCGGCGGCCCAGGCGGCTTCGGCCATGTCGGGCTTCTTGGCTCCAGCCGCGATAATCGCCTGCAAGCGATCGCCGAGACCGTTCAACTGCTTGTCTTGTTCTGGAGTGACTTCGCTGTCCAATCCGCGTCGGGTCAGGACGTCGGCCTGGTGATTGATCGTGATGGCCCGATAGGCAGCAGACAAGGCCGAGGCCAGTGCCGGGGTATCTTGATAAATCTGCGGCAACAACGAGATCAATGTCTCCGGTGGCGGATCGGTGATTCCAGCGAGAGCATTCAGCAACGGAGCGGCACGTTCGGGGGTCGGGGATTCCAAGGCCAGCTTCAGCAAAGGGGGCCCACCACCGGGCTGCTGAACTTTCTGGAGCTCTTTAATCGCCGACGGCCAGATGGCGGCCTGCTTTTCGCGACCGAGGATGGCAATCATCGCCGGCAAGGTCCGAGCGGGCTGATTGAACTTCCTCAGCAATTCCAGCGTGTTCGTGACGAGTACCGTGTCGTCAGACTGCAGGGATTCCAACAGCAAGGGGAAGGCGACTTCCTGATGCTCCCAGAGAATCTCCTGAGCTTCCTTCGCACGGCCGCGGTCTTTCGAGGCCAACAAGTCCATTCCAGAACGCAATCGGCGACGAATGGTCCGATGCGTTTCGATCTTCGTTTGCAGTTCGCGGGCCTGGTCGCCCTGCTCTGTCGTCGGTCCGGCAGCGAGTAATGCCTCAAGAGCGGTGGCAGCATCATCTAGCTTGCCGTCCGAAATGGATTTTTTGGCCAGCGTGAGTTGTTGCTCACGCAGTTTGTCTTCGTGCAACTGCCGCTCGTCTTCGAATTTTTCTTTCAGATCAGCGAGTTGTTTGACTTGCTCGGGGGTGAGCTTACTGGCGGCGGCGTCCAAGCCTTCGATCTTCTGCTGAGCCGCATCGAAGTCCTGCTTCGCGATCAGCGCCGCACCCAGTTTGAATTGTTCGGCGTAGTCAGCACCGGGAGCAGTCGGTTGAGCCGGTGCGGTCTTTCCCCCAGCCGTCTTATCCGTTTCAGAACCCTTCGTTTCTGCCTTCGGTGCGGTCGGCGAGGCCGGCTTGTCGACCGGAGCAGCGGGCTTTTCACCCTGGCATCCGAATGCCAAGATTGCCAATAACACATTCAGCTTCAATAACTTATGTCGCAATGGCATGTCGTACTCATCAACCAGACGCAGTTCGAAAGAGTGGCCCAAAGCCTCTCCTCAATGTTGTCCTGTCAGCATCCCAAGTTACGTTGTCTGTGGCCGCTTTTCCAGCGACTTAATGATTGAGGATGTCAATCTTCATACTCCCCCGAAGCACAAGTGAGTGCATTTCACGGTAGTTGATGGGGTCTGTACTCGTTTGCGCTCTTCAAAGTCGCGATACATGTGATGCGAAGAATTCAGAATATCTCACGCAAAGGCGCCAAGGCGCAAAGAAGATTCAGTTACTGCTCGGTTGAGTAGTTGAACTTTGCGCCTTGGCGCCTTTGCGCGAGATTACTCCCCAGTTGCCGGGATCAAGTCACTGGCGAAAATCGGCTCAAATCGCGGTTCAAAAACGTAACTCCTTGAGGTAGAATCAAATATAAACCGACACGGATGGGTCCGTGGCTCAGTTTGTGAGCGCAATGGGAGGGCGAGGCTCCCGCCGAGCCTAAGACGAGCTTTAGCTCGGCGACCGCCGGAGGCTGCTAATTTTGCCTCCGGCGGACTCCGACCTGACGGTCGCTTTAGGCTCGGCGGGAGCCTCGCCCTCCCAGGTAGTCTTCTGCTATCGAAATTGGTATTTAAGGGAGAACCACTGGTGATAAGGTGGATGCTTGTTGGACTGACCGTGTGTGGTTGCTTTGGATTACAACCCACTCAAGCTGCCGAGGCCGCACGTCCCATCAGTTTTGAACTGGATGTGCAACCGATTCTGACGCGTTTGGGCTGCAATGCGGGCGCGTGTCACGGGAAATCTCGGGGGCAGAATGGGTTTCAACTGTCGTTGCTGGGGTTCTTTCCCGACTTCGATTACATGACGCTCACGCAAGAGGCTCGTGGCCGACGAGTCTTCCCACCGTCTCCTGATGCCAGCCTGCTGTTGATGAAGGCGTCGGGGCAATTGCCGCATGGCGGCGGGAAGCGACTGGATCCCAACGGCCCCAGCTATGTCTTGATTCGCGACTGGATCGCGCAAGGTTTGGCGCGACGGATTCCCAACGAACCGACTCTGTCCAAAGTCACTGTCGAACCCAGCGAGAAACCGCTGCCCCGCGACGCGAGTGTGCAGCTGAAGGTGACGGGGCACTATTCAGATGGCGCCACGCGTGACGTCACGGCGTGGGCGGCCTTTCAATCGAATGAATCGGGGATTGTGGCGGTCGATCCGAACGGACTGGCCAAGGCCGGGCCGATTCCCGGTGAAGCGGCGATCATGGCCCGCTTCATGGGGCAGATTGCCATCTCCACGCTCAGCATTCCGCTGGAGGGCTCCGTTCCGCCCGCAACCTATGCGAGTCTGCCGCGATACAATTTCATTGATGGTCTCGTGTGGGACAAACTGCAGCGACTGGGGCTGACACCTTCGGCCCCCTGTTCGGACACGACGTTCTTGCGTCGGGCTCATCTGGACGTCATTGGCAGGCTACCAACGGCGGAAGAATCGCGAGCCTTTCTGGCCGATTCGTCCACCGACAAACGGGTCAAGCTCATTGATTCGCTGCTGACTCGTCCGGAATACGGGGACTTCTGGGCCAACAAATGGATGGACCTGCTGCGGCCGAATCCCTACCGCGTGGGGATCAAGGCAACATTCAACTACGACGCCTGGATTCGTGATAAATTCCGCCGCAATGTGCCTTACGACCAATACGTTCGCGAACTGTTGACCGCCCAGGGGAGCACGTGGCGAAATGGTGCAGTCACCTATTTCCGCGACCGTCGCGAACCGGATGAACTCACCACGATCACCAGCCAGCTCTTTCTGGGAGTGCGACTGGAATGTGCCAAGTGCCACCATCACCCGTTTGAGGCTCTCGGCCAGGAAGATTTCTACGGATTGGCGGCCTACTTCTCGAAGATCGGCCACAAGGGAGTCGGCCTGTCACCGCCGATTTCCGGTGGCGAGGAAATCATCTTCACCGGGCCGGGAAGAGAGGTGACTCATCCCATTACCGGCCAAGTCTTGAAGCCCAAACCGTTGTTCGGATTGGCCCCCGTGGGCGAAAACGATGACCCGCGAGTAGTGCTGGCCAACTGGTTGACATCACCCGAAAATCATTACTTTGCGGAAGTCATGGCCAACCGAGTCTGGGCCGATCTGATGGGTCGCGGACTGGTCGAACCGGTCGACGATTTGCGAGCCACGAATCCCCCCTCGAATGGTGCGCTGTTGAAGGCTTTAGGAGACAACTTCCGGCAACAGAAATTCGACATCAAGCAGTTGATTCGATCCATCACGACTTCGTACGTCTATGGACTGTCATCAGAACCGACAGAGCGAAACGTCTCGGACACGCGAAATTACTCGCGGCATTACCGGCAACGCCTGCGGGCCGAGACCATGTTCGACGCCGCGTGCGATATCACGCAGGTGCCAGAGAACTTTGAGGCCACGCCACCGGGGTCGCGGTCCACGATGATCTGGACGACACGCATTGATTCACTCTTCCTGGATTCCTTCGGCCGACCGGATCCGAATCAAGATCCCCCCTGCGAACGAACCTCCGACACGACCGTCGTACAAGCCCTGCACTTGATGAACTCACCTGGCCTGCATCGCAAACTGACAGCCGAAAAAGGCCGCGTGACCGATCTGACTGCCAGCGATAAAACACCGGCTGCCATCGTTGAGGAGTTGTACTTGCTGGCCTATTCTCGACTGCCAAGTGCGGAAGAGTCTCAAGTCGGGCAGGCCGTTTTCGCCCAGGCGAACGTAACCCGCCGCCAGGCGATTGAAGACCTGCTGTGGGCCTTGATGAACACGCCGGAGTTTGTCTTCAAGGATTGATGGGTGAGGCGTCAGCCGAACCGTAGCCCGACTCTCAGAGTCGGGTGCATTCCGCTCTAAATACTCCCGACTCAGAGAGTCAGGCTACACAACACACCCGACTCAGAGAGTCGGGCTACAGAAATCGTCAAATCTATGACTCGACAAGTCCTGCCCGCGATCCTGTTGGCTGCGTTCCTGGTACTCGGGCATCTGGCTGATGCCCATGCGGCCGCGCCGAAGATGGATATCCTCTTCCCCGCCGGCGGCAGTCGCGGCGCCACCGTCAATGTGACGCTGACCGGGGCCGTAGATCCCTGGCCCGTCCAAGTCTGGTGCAGCCGGCCCGAGTTGCAGATCAAAGTGCTCGAGGAAAAGGGCAAACTCGCCATCACCATCCCTGCCGAGTCCCTCCCCGGTGTGGCCTGGCTCCGACTTCATAATGCCGAGGGCGCATCCACGCTGCGTCCCTTTGTAATTGGTACGCTGCCCGAGGTGGAAGAAGTCGAACCCAATAATGATCTGACAAAGGCCCAGGTATTAGCCAGCACTTCGATGGTTGTGCAAGGCAAGCACCAGGCTGCGCACGATGTCGATGTCTATGCCGTCACCTTGAAGGCCGGCCAGACGATCGTCGCGGACCTCGATGGACATCGCACGTTGGGAGCTCCCTCCGACGGAGTCCTGCAACTAGTCTCATCCCAGGGCTTCGTGCTCGAACAAAACGATGACGACCAGGGACTTGATCCCCGCATCGCCTTCACCGTTCCCTCGGACGGACAATACTACGTGCGGACGTTCGCGTTTCCCGCTCAGACGGACTCCTCCGTCAACTTTGCGGGAGGTGCCAGCTGGCTCTATCGACTCACGATTACGACCGACCGCTTCACCGATTTCGTGCTGCCGCTGGCGGTCACACGCGGGACGGCCGCTGAGGTCGAAGCCCGCGGTTGGAATCTGGGTGCTGAACCCGTCAAGACGGCCATTCCCGCGTCGGATACCGATGACATCACAATCCTCGTTCCGCAGAGTGGCAACGTGATCAAAGTGCCTACTGTGCCGTTTGCGGTTCTCGTGGAGCAAGAACCGAATTTGCAGGCGCAGCCCAACGTCATCCCGATGCCGGTCGACGTCAGCGGAATTGTCTCGACACCAGACGATGCCGACTTCTTCCGTTTTCCCGCGAAGAAGGGACAGACTTTGTTAGTGAAAGTGGTCGGTCGCTCGCAAGGTTCGTTGATCGACCCGGTGGTCTTAATCCTGGACGCCGAGGGCAAGCAACTGCAGCGAGTTGACGATCAGGGCGACAAGCCAGATCCCGAATTCAACTGGAACCCGCCGGCTGACGGAGACTACTTGCTGACGGTCAAGGACCTGCACGGCCGAGGTGGACTGCGGTTCTACTACCATGCCAGCATCACGCCACATACGCCGGACTACAAGGTGACCGTTGCCGCCGACAGTTTTACATTAGCGCTCGACAAACCGCTGGAGATCCCCGTGACCGTCGAACGGTTGAGTGGCTTTAAAGGCGAGGTCGAATTCAGCGTAACGGGCCTGCCCGACGGCGTGACCGCCGCGCCCGTCAAATCGCTGGCCGAAGGCGACACATCCAAGTTGGTGAAACTCGTGATCTCTGGGAATCCGGCACCCTTTTCCGGGGCGCTGCAGATCGTCGCCACATCGGTTGGGGAACCCAAGTTGGTCCGCAAGCCAAGTTATAAGCTGATTCCGTATCACACGGAAACGGATCAGTTATGGCTGACCGTGATCAAGAAGCCGTGAAGGATTTCGAAGAGGTCAGGTGCAATTTGTGATTCGGGTCGATGGGTGGGTGAGGGACCCAGAGGGTACCCCGCCGAACCGCATAGTCTGGCGAGGGTCGATAAACGCTTGCGGTTCGGCGGGGTACCCTCTGGGTCCCTCACCCTCCCATGGCGTCGAAATCTCATTGACGGCGTTGTTGGAGGGCCACCGAATTCTATAACGCCCCGCTGCCGGTCAGGACCACGCGAATGGTCCGGAACAATATCTTCAGATCGTTCCAGAAGCAGCAGTTCTGCAGATACAACAGGTCGAGTGCGACCTTGCGTTTGAAGCTCTCGATGTTGTTGTCGTATCCATTCACCACTTGAGCAATGCCGGTGAGCCCGGGTTTCAGGCCCAGACGGTGCAAGTAACCCGGTACCTCCGCCGACAGCTTTTCGATGAACTCGGGCCGTTCGGGGCGCGGGCCGACCAGCGACATATCGCCCTTCAACACGTTCCACAGTTGCGGCAACTCGTCCAGACGAGTCTTCCGCATGAAGCGACCGATGGATGTGACTCGCGGATCATTCTTCTGCGCGAACTGGGCTCCATTCTTTTCGGCATCAGTCCGCATCGTGCGGAACTTGTACAACACAAACGGACGACCGTAGCCGGTATCGCTGCGGCGAGAGGATTGGCGTCGATTATCCGAAAGTGCTGCGGGCAGATCGTTGTTGCGTTTCCGGCGATCGGGCCGGGGCTTGCGAAAGTTAAGGCCCACTCGCAACTGCGAGAAGATCATCGGCCCGGGTGACGTCAGCTTCACGGCAATCGCGACGAGGATCATCAGCGGCAGTAAACAGACCAGCATGATGCTGGAGATCACGATATCGGTCAGCCGCTTGGCGAGGCGCGTCCCTTCGCTCAGGCTGCGGACATCACGCCGCGGCCGTTGCAGCTTGAGACGTGTCAGCCAGTCGGTCGGCGGTAACCCTGCCAGGTCGGCGTAATCCAATACGAGATCGCTCAAGTCGCTGGGGGCGACGGCGGTCTGAGCGGACGGAAGAGTCGTTTCTGTGGCCATAGTTTGTGATCACGATTCCTACAAGCGCGGCGGAGTCCGCCAACGTTTCCCAAATACGACAAGCTCCGCTGAAAACATAGACCCCAGCGGTGTCTGTCGGGAGACGATGATCGTGGGAATCGGAAAATCGACGATCTTGCGATGCCAATGGCGACGATTTTGAGGCCGTGTTGAGAGCCAAATTCGGCGAAATTACGAATTTGGAACGTTGAATATTCGGCAGAATCGGAAGGAACACCCAATGCGGTAGAATCGGCAGCGAATTAAAAGAGGCAGCGAATTGGTCGGTCCTTATTGGAGCGATTTAGAAATCGCCAGTGAGGGTATGACAGGGAGAATATGTTGGCGACTGGCGTCCGGCTTTTTGGCCACAGAAGAACACAGAAGAACACAGAAGAAACACAGAATCCAGGAAGTAGAAACTGTCCTTTTCTGTGTTTCTTCTGTGTCATTCTGTGGCTAAATCCCACTTTATGATGATTTCACCGCAGGGCCGACGAATACTCGCACCTGCAATCCGCCAGCGTCAGGCACTCTCAAACAGAAACTATCCATCCAATTTCTCTACTCGAAAATGCCAAATTCGCTGCCTCTTTTAATACGCTGCCCAGTCCCCATTTCATTCCCCTCAGAAATCAAAAATCGGCGCACCGTCGTTAATCGCTCCGAGACTCCTGTAAGTGGCAAGATCGATACTGTCATTGACAAACCGCACGGAGCCATCGCCCATCAGATAGAACGCACCGCCGGTGTGCAGGCTGCCGAATCCGGTCGTCAGGCCGCGTTGAGACTGGTTACCGTTCTGTGCCAGCGAAGTCGCCGGAATGCCGCTCGCGGCCGTGTCTCCCAAAACGTACGCCTGCCCTGTGACGACGGCACCCGATGTGGAATTCGCGCGGCTGACTGCGGCCAGCCAGATGCCATCTCCCGTCGTAGCGGAGCCCGTCTCCACGGTCGTTGTCGTGCCTGGGGAAGTGGTCTCCGTGCCGCCGTCCTTGGGGCAGTTTCCGCCGGTGGTGTCGGACGTGGTCGTGGTGGTGGCGTTCGTCGTGACACTGACCGCGGACGAAGGCACGGGTGAGTATCGCTCGCCGACGACAATCGTATTACTGCTGCCGTCGCGGATTTGGCCGGACAGGATACTGCTGTTCTCGCCAAAGGTGCCGCGAAACGTCTTCGTGGAGACGATGCCGGCGGTGCCTGACGCATTCAGTCCGGTGATGACTCCCGCGTTGTCCCAGTAGCCGGCGACTCCAAAATAATTGGAGCGGCCGAAAGCGATGTCTGCCGTGGAGGTGACGCCCGGCTGGCCGGTCGCGCTGTTCACCGTGGGAATGTCGATGCCGGCAATCAGGCTATCGCCGACATCCGACGGGCAGCGAAAACTGGCCAGTTCGCTCTGCGATAAACTCCAACCGGTGGCCGGGACGCCCGGATCGAACTGCGACGTCAGCGAATTATAGAGCGGTGCTTGATCCAGCATGGGGAGCAGCATCGTCTCCCAGCTCCACCCCATAAACGGGGCCCGGGCGATGGGATTGTAGACATAACCCGGCGGATAGACGCTCCGCAACTGAATGTAGTTGCTCAGAGCGATCCCAATCTGTTTGAGATTATTGCGGCACTGCAGGCGTCGCGAGGCCTCGCGAGCTTGCTGCACGGCCGGCAGAATGATTGCGATCAAAATGGAAATCACCGTAATCGCAACCAGCAATTCAATCAGCGTGAACGCCGGACGGCGCAGGCCCACCGGTGCAAATGGATTCATGTTTTGGCCCTTTGATTCAACTCTGGCGGAATCGCCGTGACTGGACCGAATGGTCCGAGTGATGCTATCCATAAAACGCAATCGTCGATCGTGCCAAGACATGTCGCAGACAGATTTATGGACCGCCGCGCGACCAGCGAGATTTCTGGCGGGCGTTACGGTACGATTTCCTCCATGCTAAAGTGAAAACGCATCAGAAAATGAATAGGTGAGCCGGGCGGCGTAAGCCCCCCGGATTCTTCAGGCCATTTCTAAAACACAGAGGCACAGAGAACACAGAGATATGACAATTCCTCTGTGTTCTCTGTGCCTCTGTGTTTCCAAATCTGTATCGAAAGGCATCCGGGGGCTTACGCCGGACGCGACCAACTCACGAAGGAGACGGCATGCAACTCGGTTTTGTCAGCGCCATTCTGCCCGATCTCACACTGCCTGAAGTCGCTCAAGTTGCGGCCCAGATGGGGTACTCCTGCGTGGAACTCATGTGCTGGCCCCCCAGCCGTGCCGAGCGTCGCTATGCCGGCGTCACTCATGTGGACGTCACTGATTTTGATGCGGGGCAGGCCGCAGAAGTCAACGGCGTTATGGCTGACGCCGGGGTCCAGATCAGCGGGCTGGGTTACTACCCCAATCCCCTCGCCCCGAATGTCGAAGAGAGCGAGAGGGCCATCGCCCAGATCAGGAAGGTCATTGCCGCGTCGTCCCTGTTGGGAGTCGGCCGGATGAACACCTTCATCGGCCGCGACTGGACCCGCTCCGTCGACGACAACTGGCCCCGCTTTTGTGAGGTCTGGAAGCCGCTGATCAAGTTTGCCGAGGATCACGGGGTGAAGGTCGGCATCGAAAACTGCCCCATGCTGTTCTCCAAAGACGAGTGGCCGGGGGGGAAGAATCTCGCCACCACGCCGGCCATCTGGCGACGCATGTTCGATGAGATCCCCAGTCCGAATTTTGGCTTGAACTACGATCCGTCCCACATGGTGTGGCAACACATGGACTATCTCAAGCCGATGCAGGAGTTCGCGTCCCGGCTGCATCATGTACACGCCAAAGACGTGCGACTTGATCAGGACCGTCTGAACGATGTCGGATCGCTGGCCCATCCGCTGCAGTATCACATCCCCAAGCTCCCGGGCCTGGGTGAGGTCAACTGGGGCAAGTTTTTCTCGGTGCTCGGAGAGGTCGGATACCGCGGGCCGGTTTGTGTGGAGGTCGAAGATCGGACCTACGAACATTCGCTGGAAGCGCGCAAGACGGCGTTGAAACAGAGTGCCGTCTATCTCCGCAATTTCATCGCGGATCAGCGATTGTAGGATAGACATCCTGCCTGTCATGACGACGGCGCGATTCGGCCACGCTATCAACGGCACCCGGCTCGCCTAGTCGGTTGTTTATCAACAAAAAGCCGGCCTGCATGACTCACATAGTCACGCAGGCCGGCTCGATTTACTCGCCGCATCTCACTCGGCTGATTAGTTCACATTGATGTTGCGGGTCCCGATCGTGCTGTTGACCCCGCTGACATTGGTGACCAGCATGCTGACAGTACGAGTGATTCCCGAACCGCCCTTGGCCTGGAAGGTCACGCGTTCCATCAGACGCTCCACAATGGCCTGAGTGGCGCTGCTGTTGAGAGTCACAACCAGGTTCGGAGTTTTGTTGCCCTTGCCACCCGCCACCGTTCCAATTTGAACGTCACCGGCCAGCACCTTTTTGCCCTTGAGATGGATGTCATTGGCGTCAGCACCCTTCTTGATGATTGCCAGGCGATCTTTCTTATCGCGGCCGGCAGTAATCGAGACGGTCAACTTCGCACCGGAGAAGTTCGGATTGGTAATTCCATTCAGGTCGAAGGTCGCCGACGGGGCCACGACCAACGGATCGGAGTGGAGAGTGTACGTCGCCGGGGTACTCGGCAGCGTAATCGTCGGCTCTTCCCCTACGTCGCCCAAATTGATCTCGACCGTCGCATCGGCCGTCAGTGGCGTCGGACTGCCGTTGTCGGTGACGCGAATCTGCAAGCTGAAACTTGGTGTCACCTCAAAGTCCAGCGGAGTCGCATCGGCCACTGTGATCTGTCCCGTGGTGGGATTGATCGCAAACGCGCCGCTCGCGTTGCCGCTAACGATCGAGTACGTCAAGGACTGGGCTGGCAGGTCGCCATCCGTTGCCGAGGCAGTGCCCACTACAGTTCCCACCTGAGAATTCTCGGGAATCAAGAACGTCGGTGAGGCATTGTTGAACACGGGGATCACGTCATTCACCGGAGTGACCGTAATGGTCAGATCCTGCGAGGTCGTACGTGTCGGAGTGATATCCGTCGTGACCGACACCGTTACGTTGTAAACGTTGTCTGCTCCAGCATCAGCCGGTGCTTCGAAGTTCGGGCTGCTGACGAAAGTGATTTCGCCCGTGACCGGATTGATGTTGAACCGTGCCGCATCGGGACCCGACAAGCTGTAGGTCAGCGAGTGGCCCGCAACCGGATCCGCATCCACATTGAGAACCACTGTCGAAGTCAGCGTGTTTTCGGGGACACTCGCCGACGGCACACTGGTGATGACCAGTTGATCGTCGTCAGAGATGCTGACCGTCGCTGTCGGGTTCGCATCCAGCGTGATGTCGGAATCGTGAGCCCCGAGGCCATCCAGCGTCACGATGACGGTTTCGAGATCTTCGACGTCCCCGTCATTGAGAACCGCCACATCGATATCGGCCGTCGTCTGGCCGGCGGGAATCGTGACCGATCCCGTCAGTGCCGTGTAATCAGTCCCGGAGGTCGCTGTCCCCGTGACGGTGTAATTCACCACAGTATCAGTGGAACTGGGGGCACTCAGCGTGACGGAGAACTTGCCATTCGTCGGCGAATTGGATTCCGTTCCGTCAGTGACCTTGGCGATGGAAACCGTCGCCGTGTCGTTGTCGGTGATCGTTCCCGTGCCGGTATCGGAGACATCAATCACTCGGCCACCCAGCGGCGTTGTCGAACTGAGTGCCGCAGTGAAGGTTTCGGTCCCTTCCAGAAGATTATCGTCGTTGATGACGACCGATACTTGCTTCGAAGTCTGGCCGGCCAGGAACGTGATCTGCTGAGTCGTACTGGTGTAATCGGTTCCGCCGCCAGTCGCTGAAACATCGGTAAACGTGACGTTAATCGTCACGTCGATATCCAACGCCTTGTCGGTGACCAGATCGAAGACCAGCGTCCCGTCCCCTTCGCCAACCGTGACATTGTTGATCGCGAAGGTGGCGGTGTCGTTGTCGGTGATGGTCCCGGTTCCGGTATCGCTCAAGTTGACACTGCGGCCATTCAACGGCGTCGCGGTGCTCAGTGAGGCGGCAAACGTTTCGGTCCCTTCGACAATGTTGTCGTTGGTGATGGCGACACTCACCTGCTTGCTGGATTGACCAGCGAGGAAGGTGATCGACTGCGTCGTGCTGGCATAGTCCGTTCCGCCACCCGTTGCGGTGCCGCTGCCGAACGTCACGTCGATCGTGACATCGGTATCCAGCACCTTGTCGGTGGTGAGAGTGAAGACCAGCGTTCCGTCCGCTTCATTCACCGTGACACTGTCGATGGTGAATGTGGCGGTGTCGTTGTCGGTGATATTCACAGTGGCAGGCGTGGCATCCGCAGAGATCTGCGGATCACCCGAGCTGATCCCCGTAAGAGTCACAATGACCGTCTCGGTCGCTTCAACGACGTTGTCGGTCAGCACGGCAACATTGATGTCAACGGTTGTCTGGCCGGCGGGAATCGTTACGGTTCCCGTCAGCGTCGTGTAATCGCTGCCGGCGGTCGCCGTTCCCGTGATGGAGTAGGTCACGATCGTGTCGGTCGTGCTGACCGCGGACTGGGTCACCGTGAACTTGCCATTGGTCGGCGTTTCGGTCCCGTCGGTGATCTTGGCAATCGTCACCGTCGCTGTGTCATCGTCGGTGATCGTTCCCGTGCCGGTGTCGGCGACGTTGATCACTCGACCACCCAGCGGCGTTGTGGAGCTGAGTGCCGCGGTGAAGGATTCGGTCCCTTCCACCAGGCTATCGTTGCTGATCGCGACACTGACCTGCTTGCTCAGCTGACCGGCCAGGAAGGTAATCTGTTGAGTCGTACTGGTGTAGTCTGTACCACCACCGGTGGCCGTGACATCGGCAAACGTGACGGTGATGGTCACATCGATATCCAGAGCCTTGTCGGTCACCAGATCGAAGACCAGCGTCCCCGCTCCTTCACCGACCGTCACGTTGTTGATCGTGAAGTTCGCCGTGTCGTTGTCGGTGATGGTTCCCGTGCCGGTATCACTGAGATTGACGCTGCGGCCACCCAACACTGCATTGGTACTGAGCGTCGCACCGAACGTTTCGGTCGCTTCAACAATGTTGTCGTCCGTGATGGCGACACTGACTTGCTTGCTGAGCTGGCCCGCCAGGAAGGTGATCGACTGCGTGGTGCTCACGTAGTCGGTCCCGCCACCCGTCGCCGTGCCTCCACTAAATGTCACGTTGATGATGACATCGATGTCGAGGGCCTTGTCGGTCGCCAGAGTGAAGACCATGGTCCCCGCCGCTTCATTCACCGTCACATTGTCGATGGTGAACGTCGCGGTGTCGTTGTCGGTGATATTCACGGTAGCCGGAGTCGCATTCACCGTAATCTGCGGGTCACCAGCGCTGATTCCCGTGAGAGTCACGATGACAGTCTCGGTCGCCTCGACGATGTTGTCGGTCAGGACGGCAACGTTGATATCGGCAGAAGTCTGACCGGCGGGAATCGTCACAGTTCCGGAGAGCGACGTATAATCGCTGCCGGCTGCTGCCGTGCCCGTGATCGAGTAGCTGACGATCGTGTCGGTACTGCTGACCGCCGACTGCGTGACCGTAAACTTGCCGTTGGTCGGCGTGTTGGTCTCGGCACCGTCGGTGATCTTCGCGACCGAAACGGTCGCTGAATCATTATCGGTGATGGTACCGGTCCCGATCGCACTCGTCACAATGCTGGCGGCCGCGACAGGTGTGACTGGAGTAACCGTTCCCAAGGTCACGGTCAACGTCTCGTTCGCTTCGACAATCAAATCACCAGTCACATTGATGGTAATGGACTGGGTTTCACCGGCATTCCCCAAGAACGTCAACGGACTACTGGTGACGAGCGTATAATCGGAAGCACTCGCAGTGCCATTGGCGACGTTGAAGGCGACCGTAAAGCCACCCGCCACCGCATTCGGCGAAGTGACCGTGAACGTCATGGTGGTCGTTCCAGCATCGCCTTCGGTGATGATGGGACTGTCGATAGTCAGCGTGTCCGAGTCATCGTTCGTGATCGTCCCGGTGCCGACGGCCCCCGTGACGATACTCGCGGCCTGGACCGGAGCGACGGGAGTGACCGTGTCCAAGGTCACACTGAAGGTCTCGTCCCCTTCCACAATCGTATCGCCGTTGACATTCACGATGATCGTTTGCGTCTCGCCGGCCGCACCTGTGAAGGTCAGCGGGCTGCTGGTGACGACGGTAAAATCCGCTCCATCCGTACTGACGTTGGCCACATTGAAGGCCACCGTAAATCCACCTTGGACCGCAGTCGGCGAAGTCACCGTAAAGGTCATCGTGGTCATCCCGGCATTCCCCTCAGCCATGATGGGGCTGCTGATCGTCAGCGTATTGGAATCGTCGTTCGTAATCGTGCCCGTTCCCACGGCACCTGTGACAATGCTGCTGGCCGGAACCGGGGCCACCGGCGTCACGGTACTTAAAGTGACCGAGAGCGTCTCGTCCCCTTCAACGATCGTGTCGCCATTCACATTAATCGTGATCGAGTGCGTTTCACCCGCCGTTCCAGTGAACGACAGCGGGCTGCTGGTGACGACAGTGTAGTCGCTGCCGTTGGTGTTCACGTTCGCGACATTGAAGGCGACCGTGAAGCCGCCAGCCACCGCAGTCGGCGAAGTCACGATAAACGTCAGCGTTTTCGTTCCCGCATCGCCTTCGGTCACCGTGGGACTGTTGATCTGCAGCGTATTGGTGTCATCGTCCGTGAGGTTCACTGTGTCAGAAGTGGCGGCACTCAACGTGATTTGGGGATCGTGTGCTCCGAATCCGGTCAAAGTGACGATGACCGATTCAGTTCCCTCCACGATGGTGTCGTTCAGAACCGGCACGTTGATGACTGCATTGAGCTGTCCTGCGGGAATCGTGACTGACCCGCTCAAAGCCGAGTAGTCGTTCCCGGCACCCGGCGTGGCCGTCCCGCTGATATCGTAAGTGACGATGGTGTCGGTCGAGCTGACCGCGGTGAGGCTGACCGTGAATTGCCCATTTACGGGCACTACACCTTCTGCTCCATCAAACGTCTTGGCAATCGAGACGGTTGCCAAATCGTCGTCGGTGATCGTACCCTCTCCGACATCGCTGAAATCGATACCGCGCCCGCCCAGATCAGTCGCCGTGCTCAGATGCACGGTGAAGTCTTCGGTCCCTTCCACAATGCCATCATTGGTGACGGGCACTGTGACTTGGGCACTCGTAGCACCGGCCGTAATCAAGATGTGCTGGGTCGTGCTGGTGTAGTCGGTACCGCCGCCCGTGGCCGTTCCGTCCTGGAAGGTCACATCCAGGGTGAAGTCAATATCCAGCGGCTTGTCGAGACTGATATTGAAGACCATATTCCCCGCAGATTCACTCACGGAGACATCGTCGATGCTGACGACCAGCGGCGGTTCCGTCAGGGTGACGTCATTATTCCCCGTCCCCCCGTGGTACGACAGGGTGAAATCAACACCGTTGATGTTCACCGTCGAACCCTCAGGCAGTCCATTGAATTCCCCGACCACCGCGCTACCGCTGCCGTTGTCGATCAGCGTGATGACCTGACCGATCAGGCTGGTAATGGTGCCGGACACGTCCAGGGTCGCATTGGTGATATCCACCACACCGGTCGTGGCAATCTGATCCGCCTGAGTGCCGGCAATCCGCCCATTCACTTGAGCGGTAAACGTCGCCCCGATGCTGACGGTCAATGCTCCAGTATGGAGAACGGCGGTACCGCTGCCTCCTGGAGAAACCGTGCCGCCGCCATTTTCAATCGAAACGGCCGCCGCAATCGTTCCGGAGCCAGTCAAGGTACCAAACACCGACGTGGGCGAGGTCGTCGAACCATCGACCTGCAATGTCCCGGTGTTGACGGCAGTGGTTCCCGTGTAGGTATCAGTGCCGGTCAACGTCAGGATCGCCGACCCCTGTTTGACCAGACCACCGCTCCCTTGAATGTTCCCAGCCAATGTGTTGTCAACATTGCCCGCGCCCAGAGTCAATGTATTGGATTGCAAGTCAATAATCGTGCCGACAATGCTGTCGAGACCGGGAACTCGGACATTGCCGCCCAGAACCATCGTCAGCGGCACATTCAGATTCGCCGCGTCGAGGTAGATTCCGCCATCAACCTTGATCGTTCGGGCGGTGCCCGTCAACGCGCCATTGGCGAGCAGGTTCACGGCTTCCTGGATCAATCCGGTCGCGCCGAGCTGCGGCGAGCTTTGAGAAACGCTCAGCGACGAGAAGTCACCCTGGAAACCGGCCGACAACGGCTCCGTGTCTGTGCTGAAATTCAGCCACGGAGAGTAGTCGACGATACCGTTAATCTTCGCGGCGACTGTTGCCTGCGTGGTGAAGAAGTAGTAATTACCCGACGCGTTGACCGCGCCCCCGGTCAAGTTGTTGATCGCAAAGCCTGAGTTGCCAGACAAATCGTTGTTAAAAATCGGACCGACAAATGTGGTACCAACATTCAACCGAATCCCGTCACCGATATTATCGTGGATGTAGTTCTGGCTTGCGGCACTCAATGTACCGCTATTGTTGACACCGATGCTCGTGCCCGAAATGTCATTCTGATTCACGGTGCCCAATGAGCCAGCGGCAATATCCACGCCGATGCTGGTCCCGCCGATGCCATCAAATGTGTTGCCAGTCAAGACGGCAGATCCATTCGATTGAATCTGGACGCTGGTTTGAGTGCCGGTCGTCGTGTTGTTGTTCAACAGCACGGCCTCGTTGCCGGCAAAATTGCCACCACTCAGCCATTGGAAGCCCACGTTCGCGCGGCTGACGGTGTTATCGCTGTAGAGTACCGTTGTGCCCGAACTGGAATGCGACGTAATGATGAACGCTCGCATCAGGTTCGTGGCCCCATTGGAGCCAGTCAGATTGTTGAAGTGATTGTTGCTGACCGTGATATCGCTGAGGCTCGAGTTGCCGTTTTCCCAGATACCCCGGAACGACGCCTGCTGTGCGTTCAGTGTGCCCGTCACATTGACGGTGTTGTTGTCGATCAGCAAGCCATCATAGGAGGTCGCTCCACCCGAGTTCGATTGCATGGCGACTGAACTGGATAAGTTGGCTCCATCGCTCACCCCCGAACCATCGATATCAATGATGTTGTTCGAGATGGTCTGGTCGGTACCGAATGAGTAGTGAATCGCGATATTCTGGTTCACATCGTCCGGTGCGACTGTCGTATTCAAGTCGGCAGGAACCCGGATATGGTTGTTCGTAATGGTTGTGCCGGCGTACTCGTCGGGTCCGCCACCGAAGAACATACCGATCGACAAGTCGAAGTCGAAGATCTCCAGATTCGAGATCGTCCAGCCATGACTATCGGTCCCATCGAAGACGAACACACCTTCCAGATTGGCCGCCGCCAGATCGCCCGGGCCTTGAATGCGAGCCGCACCCAGCGACGCGGACGTCCAGGTCACATCATCGACATTGTTTGGAACATACAGGCTGTAGTCATCGAAGCCGCCGGCGACTCCATCGTTACCCTTGGCCCAGCTCGCGGCGGCATTGGGTTCCGACCAGTCAAACGTGCCATTCAGCACCACGGTGTCGCCATCGGCAATGACATTCATGATGTTCGCCAACCGCGTGTAGTCGTTGTCCGTCGCGGTCGGAGAAGTGGCTGGAGTGACATAGTAAGCCCCGGCCGTAAGCTGAATCAGACCGAGTGTCGCATCGTCATACTGATCCTGGATCTTGGCTTCAGTGGCGAACTTCTGAGCAATACTCATGTCCGCCGGCAGCACACCGTTAAACTTGACACCAGTGGCATTGATGGTCTCGTTGTCGAGCGCCCCATCTTCCAACGTAATGTAGTTGCCGCTCTGGCCAGACAGCTCGAGATCGCTCAGAGTATCGCCGACGATCTCGGTATCCGGGCCGTTGACCAGCAAGCCCACCGGGCCGCCAGTCACGCTGTTGCCGCTGCCAATCGACAGGGCGACAGGGCCGGAATTCGCCGAACTATCAATGGCGATGCCGGCCACGGTCGAGTTCACAATCGTGACGTCACTGATCGTACCCTGGCTGGAAGGGGCGGGACCGAACTGCGGGTCTTGGTTGGTCACCAGAATTCCGTACTGATTACCAGTCAGAGTTCCACCGGACACGTTCACAGCGCCAGTCGTTGTGGTGCCCCAGAGCAGGATTCCATAGACCATTCCCGAGATCGTATTGTCCGTGACCGAGCCACCCACGGTCCCACCGATGGATGCCAGCTCGATACCAAAGTTCGTCGTCGTGGCCGGGAAATCTCCGCTGGTTTCAACGGAAATCGTATTGTTGGAGATCGTGATGTCGGACGCCGCCGCGTACGCCAGATTGTGGAAAACGCCGCGGTGGTAGGTCGAGATCGTGTTGTGATCGACCAGCGTCCCGGCACCCGGTGAGGCCACCGTGTAATTGTCATCCTGCCAGCCGACGTTGACTCGTGTCACGACGTTGTAGGAGACCGTCCCGTAGACGTTCACTTCAAACGCCATGGCGCGGCCTCGATCCCCGCCGAAGTTATTGCCGGAGGGCAAGTTGTCGATCTTATTGTGGCTGATATCGTTGCCCGCAGCTGCAAAGCCGGGGCTATTCACTCCATCAACCAGCACACCGTACCGTTCCAGGTTCTGAATGATGTTGTTCTGCACATTCAGGGTGGCATCATAGCCACCCGGATTGGTATCGAACGAGCCGATACTGTTGGCGATACCGGCACCCGTGTTAACTTCCACACCATTCAGGGTCCGTCCGCCGGACAGCGCGCCATTATGCCCATCAATGGTGAAGCCGCTCACGGTGACATCGACATGCCCCGCGCCAGTTCCCACGCGAACGATCACACCTGATGTTGAAAGTTGAACTGATGTTTCGGTCACACCCGGCAACAGGATGGCTTCGCCAGCACGCGTCCCCGTATTGGGATCGATGGCCGCATTCGGCCCGACCAGGTTAAGAGATTTGTCCACGATCAGGTTGCCAACAAACGTGCCCGACGCAACGTTGATCGTGTCACCGGAAGATGCGGCATTAATGGCCGCTTGAATGGATTCGTCGGTCGGACCAGTCCCCGGCGAGGTCACATACACATGCCCAGCGATGACTCGAATCAGACCGGTCGTACCCGTGTCGGGAGCATGGACGATCTTGTCTTCAATCAGGAACGGATCAATCAGACCTTCCCAGTTGGTCGAAGTGTAGGCGGTCAGGTCGTAAGCCTGGCCGGTGCGATTGTCGATAAACAGCGAGTCCCCGGCGAAGATGTTGCCGGCCCCAATCGCCACCGTTCCCGCAGTGGCATCCAGCCGCAGATCGGTCCCGTTATCAACAAGGCCGTCAAAGTTGTTCGCCGTGACGCTGCCGTTGCCGCCGCTGGTAAACCGGATGCCGGTCGTGTTATCGTAAATGTGATTGTTCGTGATGGTGGCCGCACCCGCATCCACATCGATTCCAATATTGAACCCGTGAATCGAGGCATCGTTGTTCTGGATCGTCGCGGTCGCCTTGGAGCCGCTCACCAGAATACCGGTGTCGGTCGCACTCGCGGAACCGCTGAGTTCCGTGTCACTTTGCACAGTCACATTCACCGCACCGCCACTCGTTTGACCAAACACGCTGACGGCCTGCTGCGTGGAGCCAGTGATACTCACACCGTCCAGAATCAGGTTGGTCGGGCCGCCAGTAACTCCAAACACTGTGGTACCAACCGCATTGAACGCCAGGTTATTGGTCGCATAGACGCCGACCTTCGTATTGACGATCGACACCGTGCTGCCCAGAGTCACCGTGTTGGTCGGTGAATCGGCCCAGGCAATGATCCCGTAGTCAGTGCCGGTAATGGTCGTATTAGTGATCTTCACACCACCGTTAGTCTGCAAACCGACCAATTGGATACCGAAGTTGTTGGTCAGGGCACCCGCTTCCGCGAAGAACTGATCGTTGTCGATCGTCATCGGGGTCGCCGAGCTATATTGCTGGTTGTCCCAGATGCCGCCCGCATAGGTGTGAAACTCATTCCCCGTGACGTTCCAGGCCGCAGGGCCACCTGCCGCAGACATATTGTTTGTATGTATGCCCAGATGCGTCTTCGTCATCAGGTTGTTCGTGATATCAGCGTAGAAATTGTTACGGAGCGTTACGCCATATCCAAAGTCGAAGATTCCGACATCGTGGAACCAGTTGCTGTCGATCAAGTTGTTTTGGGACGGTCCGTCTCCGCGAACACCGATAAAGACATTTTCGGCGATGTTATCGCGAACGATCAGGCCTCCGGTGACGGAGTTGGTGGTAGTCAGCACGGCGTACGAGGCGTTAGTATCCGCACCGCTAGTCAAGGTGAAGTTCGTCACCAGCGGATCATTGCCGTCGATTTCCAAACCTTGAACCGTCACATTGTTTACTGTTACCGTGAACACTGCATTCTGGAAGCCGCTCGTCGAGTTCGTTATGACATGTGCTTCCGCACCACGAGCGCCCGCACCGCTGATCCCTGTGTTCGGTCCAGAGATCGTCATCGCGCGATTGACCGTCGGATTTTCCTTATAGGTGCCTGCCGAGACATTCACGGTGCCGCCTAAATCAACCGCGGCGATACCTGCGGTGATGGTGCCGAACGCGTTGAAGCCGAACGCAATCGGTCCGACTCCCGTGCCGATGCCATCTGGATCGCTAAAACGCGCCGCGCCAACAGAATTGTCGTCGACATAGACGGCGGCCTTCGCACCGATCGCATTGACGCTGTTCAGATCCGAGGCACCAGTCAAGGGGCGACTGGTAGCGGCGGCATTCACCGACAATTCATTGAGTCCACGGACGCTGGTGAAGCCGTCCACAGTATTGTTGATATTCCAGTTGACGACCACATGCGTCGGAGTCGCATCGGTCGTGACATTCCGCAAGAAGATTCCATCGGCCCCGCCCACTCGGGTCAGGACGTTATTCGTGAACGTAAACCGATCTCCAGGATCAGTTCCGCCGCCGGCATCACGAGCGAAGAACACATCATCCACATCAGTGAAGATGTTGCCGTCAACGATCAAGCCGGTTGTCTGCGACGTCAACATCAAACCACGATCGAAATCCCGAACGCCCTGAATTCCCAGGAATTGATTCTGAGTAATCGAAATGTCGGAGGCATTATCATCATTGTGCGAATTTTCCCGCACACCCGTGACGATTTCGCCATTGGCCGTGCCGGCGATCTGGAACGTGTTGCTGTCGATCAGCAGGCCGTCGTACGCAGTACCGCCGATCGTGTCGTTCTGGAAGCCATAGGACCGGCCGGCGGTGCCCAGAGCTCCGTCCGCCTGGAAAGTGACGGTATTACCCGTAATGTGCTGATTCGTGCCGGCAGTGAAGTAGAACGCGATGTTCTGCGTCCCTTCGTTGTCGCCTCCGATGGTAATCTGGTTGTTCTGAATCTTGGTACCATTGATCGGACCGACGGCACCGTCCCAATCAAATGCGACGGCATTCTCGAAGTCGTCGATGTTCAGCTTTTCAACGGTGAGATTCGCATTGACCGCGACCGTCCCGCCTGCATTAAAGAGGAACGAGTCATAGTTGCCGTCGAGGAGATCCCCCTGCCCAATGATGTGAGCGGAAGAATCAGAACTCGTGATGGTCAGGTTGTCAGCGCCTCCGGGAAGCGCTAAGCCCCGAATATCACCCAATGCACTGGTGTTGAGACTCGCCAGATAAGCGGCACCGGAGTTCGTCGAGTTCCAGTTATAGAGCCCCTTGATGTCGATCGTCTGCCCTGTCGTCGCGGCTCCAATCGCATTCTGCAATCGGGTGAAGTCGTTATCGGCCGCGCTGGTGTCGCTCCCGGGAGTAACCGTGACGGTCGTCGGCAGTTGCACACCAGCCACAGCGGGATTGGTATCGGGGCTGTAGATCAGCCAGGGAGCGAACTTGATGCTGGGAGTGCCCGTGATCTTAGACCCCAGACCACCGGCGTTGGCAGCCAGCGTGGGACCCGACACATCTCCCCACCAGTTGCGGCTGGCATCGATCGTGTCGCTGCCGGCTCCGAGTGTCGTCAGGTTAATGCCGGTCCCGACTTCCGTAATCGAATTGAACGAAATCGTACCGCTAATGGCGCCAGCTTGAGTCGTACCCGGACCGATGTAGATCCCATATCCCGTCGCCCCGTGGTTCGTAATGACATTGTTGGAGATCACGAAGCCAGTAATGGCTTGAGTCCCCGTCCCATCACCGATGTGGATACCGAGACCAGTCCCACCACCATCGAGCGTGTTGCCGGTAATCGACAAGTTGGTAATCGGTGTGGCACTGTTTGCCGTGCGGACATCAATCGTCTGGAATCCGGTAACGGATGTGAAGACGTTGTTAGTAACCGCGACGTCACCTCGTTCTTTAATGGTGACCACCCCGGCAAACCGTGACCCAGAGAACGTATTTCCCGTGATCTGGGTGTTGGTACCGACGCCTGGATTCAAGAAGATCCCCTGCGCCTGAATCACACCCTCGGCGGTAAAAGTATTGCCGCTGATCAATAAGTTCGAAGTATCAGCACCCGAGGTCTGGATACCAGTCGACCGTGGACTGGTGGGGGCGGCTGCCTTGCTGCCGACTTCGATCGCATTATTGCTGATCGTAATCCCCGTGTTTTGGACAACGAGGCCGCCGCTGATACGGGTTCCACCGGTCCCGCCGACACCATCACCATCGAACGCGAAGTAGAAGTTATCGATCGTCGTATTGGCATCAATGAGATTAATATCGCCCTGCGAACCCGTTGTCGGAGCGTTCAGATAGGCACCGGGTGCCCAGATCGTCGACAGCGGTGTGCTTGTCGAGAACGTCGGATCCCAGCCGCCGGTAATCGACAGATTCGTGATGTTCGTAGAGTCCGCGACCGTCCATCCGATATCCGCCAGCGTATTGTACGTTCCCGCCGCAACCTTCACGAAATCGTCGCCGTCATTCGCGGCCGCCGCCGCATCGATCGCCTTTTGGACAGTTCTATAGGGTGTACCAGCCGAACCGTCATTGGCGTCGTCACCAGACAGTGCCACATAGAATGAAGACAGCAGGCACCGGTCCTCCAGGTGCTCCATCAGCCCCGACGCCAGATTCACTTTCCGTGCCCGCCGAACCGGCCGATTCCAGGAACCCAGAGTTTTGAACGCCGAAAGCCATGATGTGAGCAGCATATTATCGTCTCGAGTCTATCAAGGATGTTGGTTTGAAAATCCCAGCCAGGCAGGGAACTTCCACGCAGAATCAATCTGTTGGTCAAATAACGAGTGGCCTGTCCGACAGAGTGCCAGACGTCTTCAGGAAGGGGGATCAGCCCCCACGTGCGAACGACTGAGGGAAAGCCAGATCCACTCTCGGGCAGATCCGAACGACGGGGAGACACAACACGGGATGACACATCCGGACACACACGCCAGGACACGTGGTAACCGCGGAAAATGTCTCGTGATCAGTGCAGTGATAGAGCGAATGTCAGATCTCGCAAATGGCTGTGAGCACCTTGAACTGGGCAGACAGTCGCCCACATAGTTGATGCATTTCAATCCACTCAACGAAACAACACTAAGGCGCGACACTAAGGCTCAGACGAGCCCTAATACAACGCTTAGCGTCAGGTCAGCTCGCGGTCCAGAGACCCGAACTGACGACACTCCGTCAAGCTGACTGCAATCGGCCCGATTGCGTCCCAGAAGCACTTAAGTTGTCAACGCGTCAACAGTTGCTATAGAGTCCTAATCACGCGTCACAATCCCTCGCAGACAGATTTGACGCAGCCCTTACCGCACGCCCGAATCAGCTCCCACAGCTCGTCGGCGAACCGACAGCATTGCGCGGCAAGACCCTTTCGACTGATCCGGTCCAATGAGGCAAGAACTCACCGCCCCCACTCTTTGGAATCTAAGGCAACCTGCACACCCAGTGTACACCGACGTATTTCTCGCCTTTTGCGAAAAGCTTTCCCAGTTGACGCAACTCGTTTTCCAGGAATGTCCGTCGATGTTCAGGTCTACGCAACCGTTATAGGACGTCGTAGAACCGTTCGCAAGCGCGAAGAAATCGACTTTCAAGACAGGAGGGATTTACCTTGGGTGCGTTTGGGCATCACGCTTGCGGATCACGCACAACTGTTTCAGAAGTGCCACCAATGGGGCCTCGCGGGCCGTTGTCGACGTCAGAAATGGCACGACTGGAGAACGACCCGGCGTCTGGCTCTGCGGCCAGCGGACATCATCACAATGTGCCTGACGAACATGGTCGACGACTTCTGGCAGAGGATCGCTGTTGGACCTGTTACGCGTCACCGCAGCAGAATGATCTGCTGTTTTCTGGTTGCACCTTGTCCCGCGCCGGGGAGGTCAGTTTCGCTCGCTGAGCGCTCGAACGGCGGACTTTGCAGGTCGACTCTGAGCAATTCGAGATGGCGTACACTACTCGTAGTGTCCTTGCAAATTGTTCGAGTCTTGCGAATGGATTGAACTAGCTCTTTCGCGGTAAGGAGTGACACATGAATTGTCTTGTCCAAATAATTGAATTGACCAAAAGTTGAGATGTCATTTCTTGACCCCGGAGGGGTCGCAGAGGGTGGCCGGTGGTTGAGCGCAGCGACACCACCGGATGGTGGCATTTCGTGTTTTCGACCCTGGAGGGGTCGCAGAAAGGTTGTTCTGCGACCCCTCCAGGGTCGAAATTCCTTGATGATACGCATTCCGGTGGTGTCGCTGCGCTCAACCACCGGCTACTCTCTTTAATCCCTCCGGGATAATTGCGAACAAGAGATATCACCCAATTGCCTGATGCGTTTCGGGATGAGTAATCCTGCATTAAAAATGCGGAAACAGCGTTTGGCATGTTCTTATCTTCAGTGGACGCATAAAATCAATTCGTAACACCTCGTCGATCGCAATCGCGTCCACACTCCACTCGTTGAACCAAGAGTCCGCCTCATGAGCGACACGCCCAATCACATCCTGGACTCGCTTGGCGATCCGTCCAAGCAGAAGAAGAGCTGGAAGTTCCCGCTCTTCCAGGTGCTGGCAATTCTCAGCATCATCGCGGTGATGGGCGCGCTACTGTTGCCGGCCGTACGACAGGCTCGAGAACCTGCACGCCGGTCGCAGTGCAAAAACAATCTCAAGCAAATCGGGCTGGCATTACACAACTATCATGACACTTACAATGCCTTCCCTCCGGCTTACATAGTCGATGCGGATGGCAAGCGGCTACACAGTTGGCGGACTTTGATCCTGCCATTTCTCGATCAAGCATCACTTTACGAGACCTTCGATTTGTCGAAACCCTGGGATGACCCGGCCAATGCGAAAGCCTTCGCAACTCGGATCGGGGCTTACCAGTGCCCGTCATCCAAATTGTCGGAAACAAACACAACCTATCTGGCGATCGTGACATCGAACAGTTGCCTGCGTCCAACCGAAGGCCGACAGCTACGAGAAATATCCGACGGTCCGGGAAATACGATGATGGTGATCGAAGTCCCCGTCGAGCACGCCGTCCACTGGATGTCGCCGCTCGATGCCGACGAGGATCTTGTCCTGGGAATCGGACCAGAAACAAAACTGGATCATGTTGGTGGCGTCCATGCACTCTTCTGCGACGGAGTCGTTCGTTTTATTTCCGCGGAAATGAAGCCTGATGTCCGTCGAGCCCTCATTTCGGTCGCAGGAGGCGAAGTCATTGGGGACTATTAGCAGCCGTAGCCACGTTCGCCAGAACGTGGGCGATTTACCATAGATTCCCACGCTCTGGCGAGCGTGGCGACACGCCTCAAGATCTTGTGTGTAGCACCGGGAGATTCCGCCTCATGACCGACACACCGGATAACATCGTGCACTCTCTCGGCGATCTTTCCAAAAAGAAAAGGAGCTTGTCAATTTGGGACGCGATCTTAGCTCTCGGAACCGTTGTAGTGTTGGTGGCGTTTTTGTTGCCCGCCGTACGACAGCCCCGCGGAGCATCACGCCGATCGCAATGTAAGAATAACCTGAAGCAAATCGGACTGGCCTTGCACAACTACCATGAAGCGCATGGTCAATTTCCGCCGGCTTACACCGTAGATGAGAACGGCAAACCGCTGCACAGTTGGCGAACGTTGATTTTACCGTATATCGATCAGGCGCCACTCTACAACACCATTAACCTGTCCAAGCCCTGGAATGATCCAGCGAACGCCAAGGCCTGCGTGACTGCGATACCCGTATATCAATGCCCTTCTCCCAAGTTTTCAGCGGCCCAGACCTCGTATCTGGCGATTGTGACATCGAATAGCGCCATGCGCCCGGTTGAAGGTCGCAAAATGTCCGAGATCACGGACGGATTGAGCAACACCATGTTCGTGATCGAAGTACCTGCGAATCGCGCGGTCCACTGGATGTCGCCACAAGACGCCGACGAGAGTCTGGTCTTGAATTTCGGACCAGAAACAAAACTGGACCATTCAGGCGGCGTTCATGCACTGCTGGGTGACGGATCCGTTCGATTCCTGTCCGTGAACTTGCCGGCAGAGACTCGCCGGGCGCTGATGTCAGCGACGGGAAACGAGACGGTTGGGGAGTTTTGAGTGCCTGGATGCAATTGGCCGGTTCGAATTAATCAGCCGGGATGGAAACAGCACGAAACGTTGGCCTTGGAATCGATCTCATGAGCGACACGCCCGATAGTGACTTGGACTCACTCGCCCCTCCGTCCGCACCAAAGACGAGCTGGACATATCGGATTGTCCAGGTGCTGTTTGCACTGGGAATCGTCACGACGTTGTGGGCGATGAGCTTCCCCGCCGTGCGGCAGAATCGAGAAGCGGCTCGGCGTTCGCAATGCAAAAACAATCTCAAGCAAATTGGGATGGCATTACAAAATTACCATGACACTTACGGTGCCCTGCCTCCGGCGTACATGCCCGATAAGAATGGCAGGCCACTGCATAGTTGGCGGACGATGATTCTGCCCTTTCTCGACCAATTCGCCCTGTACAATACCATCGACATGTCGAAACCGTGGGACGACCCGGTGAATGCGAAAGCGTACGCGACCAGGGTCTCGGTTTATGAATGTCCGTCCTCGCAAGTTCCCGCCACCCATACCACCTACCTGGCAGTCGTCACGCCGAACAGCATCATTCGCCCTGGCGCTCCCCGGCGATATTCCGACATCACCGACGGACGCAGCAATACGTTGCAGGCAATCGAAGTGCCCCAGGATCGCGCAGTCCACTGGATGTCGCCACAAGATGCTGACGAGAATCCAGTGTTGAGTATCGGAAAGGAAGCAAAACTCGATCACGTTGGGGGGATGCATGCACTGTTCGGTGACGGAACGATGCGATTTCTTTCGGTAAATTTAGCAGCCGATACCCGCCGGGCTCTGATGTCCGCGTCCGGAAACGAGACAGTCGGGGAGTTTTGAAGTGCCTTGATGCAATATTCATTCGTTCGAATTGATCAATCACCATCGAACTAGCACGACACATTGGCCTTGGAATCGATCTCATGAGTGACACGCCCGATACCCTTTTGGAGGCTCCCGATGAGCCCTCAAGGCCGAAAAAAGTCCGCAAATATGAGATTGTCCCGCTCATGACGGGCATGGCGATGGCCGTGCTGGTGATCTACATGGTGGTGGTCCAAATTCAGCAGTTCAGGGAGGGGGCACACCGTTCACATTGTAAAAACAATCTCGAGGCAATCGGGCGGGCATTGCACATGTACCATGAAGCATTCAAGGTCTTGCCCCCGGCCTATACAGTCGATGCGAACGGCGAGCCATTGCACAGTTGGCGGACGTTGATTCTGCCGTATCTGGATGAACTTGCGCTGTACCAGACGATCGACCTGTCGAAGCCGTGGAATGATCCGGCAAACGCGAATGCGTACGCGACGCCCGTGCGGGCCTACGCGTGTTCGTCCCATGGGCCTTACACGAATACGAACTATTCGGCAATTGTGAACCCGGGTACTTGCATCCGAGTTGGCGTTTCCAGGACGCTTTCGCAGATCACCGATGGCCGGAGAAATACCATCCTGGTGATGGAAGTACCGGACAACCATGCCGTTCACTGGATGTCGCCGCTGGATGCTGGTGAAAGTGTCGTGTTGAAATTCGGACAGGACGCCCATTTGCCGCATTCCGGCGGAGTACACGCATTGCTCGCCGACGGCAAAGTGCGATTCATTTCATCCAAGATAGCCCCAGATACGCTGCGATATTTGATTTCTGCGGCAGGGGGCGACGTGTTGTGTGATGACTTCTAAAGGTCCGTGATTCATATCGGCCGTAATTGCGTAGGGTAGACCACATTGCCAATAGGTCGCTGGCTGCGATCCGGTTCCGAATCCCGCACGCTCAGGAACTACGAATGGATATCGCCGCTGTCGATGACCTGCGTACGAACAGTCGGTTTCTTAAGCTGTACAATTCAAATACCGTCAACGGCACCAGCCAACTGATCCAGTTCGCCAGAGGATCAAACCAGAGGGCGTGGATGCCGGTGACCGTTGCGAATCCGCCGATCACCCTCAGCACGACCGCCGAACATAATAAGAGAAAGCAGCGCCACATCCAGCGGCGATGATCGGCAAATCGCCTCTGGACTGCCGCCCTCCAGCCGAGTGCCACACAGGTGGCCGTGAGGATCGCCAGGGTGGCCAAACCCAGTCCACCGATCGGGCCCGACGCGGCGTAATTGGCCATCCACAAGCCGCTGGGAGTTACCAGGAACAAGATGGAAAAGACCTGGATTTTCCCCAGGAACCGATGCCATTTCGGAAACCGCAGTCGGAATCGTTCGCTGATCAGGATCATTCCCAACAGGATGGCGCAGGGGCCTGTGGCAATGTGGATATAGAACGCCCACTGATAACGGCCGAAGAAATAGGACTGCCGACCCGTTAAGAAATCCGAATCGAAATTGGGTGGGAAGTAATTGCGATAGCCCACGATCACTTCGGTAGTGACCTTGAGGACCAGCAGACCGGCCACCAGTGTCAACACACGCAGTAATGTGGAGTGATTCTGCTGCATGGCGCGGAGATCAGTTCGAATCGGCAATGTTCAGATTTGTGGAATCGATGGGAAATGACTTCCAGATGGCGAATAGAGTCGCCAGCTTCTCACTATAACACGGCGATCTCGCGGTTGCTGGACAGATGCAGGAATTCGAATTCCGTAGCCCGACTCTCCGAGTCGGGTGATTTTGGCTCTCAATGCACCCGACTCAGAGAGTCGGGCTACGGCGGCTCACGCTCGTCGACAAGCGCGCACACGGTTATCATGGGGACACGCCAGCCGGAACCTCCGGCCTCGGCGACGCATCTCCAGCTAAGGATAACTACCATGAAGCGCTTCGCGTGTCTGTTCGCTGTCCTCGCTCTGCTGTCTGAAGTTCAGGCTCAGGAAGTCAAACGCGACATCCCCTACGCCACGCCGGCTCTCGAGCGGCAGGTGCTGGATGTCTATTCGCCGAAGGGTGCCAAGAAGCTGCCGGTGGTCTTCTGGATTCATGGGGGTGGCTGGCAGGCGGGAGACAAGTCTGACGTTCAACTCAAGCCGAAGTTTTTTGTCGATAAGGGCTTCGTGTTTGTTTCCACGAACTATCGGTTGCTGCCCAAAGTGGAGATGGAGACGATCTTTCAAGACATCGCGAAATCGATTCACTGGGTCCACGACCATATTGCAGAATACGGCGGCGATCCCGAACGAATCATCGTCGGAGGTCATTCCGCGGGAGCTCAATTGGCCGCGCTGATTTGTGTTGATGAGCGTTATCTGAAGGCCGAAGGCTTGTCACTGGCGATCATTAAGGGCTGCGTTCCGGTCGATGGAGACACCTACGACGTGCCAGCCATCATCGAAGTCGCCGAGACCCGCTGGCGCACCCACAATCTGCCCCCCTCCAAGTTTGGTCATCGGGAAAAGTTCGGTAACAGTCCCGCAAAGCATAAGGACTTTTCGGCGGTGACGCACGTTGCCAAGGGCAAAGGGATTTCGCCGTTCTTGATCCTCCACGTATCCGGCCATCCCGACACGACGGCACAAGCCGTACGTCTCGCCAATGCCTTGAAGGAAGCCGGAGTGCCGGCGACGTTGTACAGCGGCAAAGAGACGACGCATAGCAAGATCAACAACGATCTGGGGCTCCCCGAGGATCCGGGAACCAAAGCGTTGGCTGAGTTCGTCGAGAATGCGCTGAAGAAGTGATGAATCGTCATGCGAAGTCAGACTCTGCAATCTTCGAGTGACTTCGCTCCCCTCGCCCTGGTACTCCGGGGAGAGGGGTCG
>JAKFVC010000194.1 GCA_021732415.1 Planctomycetaceae bacterium | reverse complement strand
CATTCTTCCGACGTCCCATTGCCATTGTGTCGCCCACCTATCAGGATTCGATTTCGCCCGACGGAATGATATCCAGTACAATTCACTAGGAGGAGACCGAAAACCTCCTTTTTCAACAGGCTGCTAGCATCCAAGTTCCCGACATCCGCCGGTGATCTGCGATGAGTCGAACCGATGACGCCGGCAAGCTTGACCGAATTGGTTGGCCGGGGTTTCACGTCCGGCAACGGACAGCCTGCGGTAGCGATTTCGACGTGGTCCGGGACCAGAAATTGCGATAAATGCGAAGGTGTCACAGGCCGCAGAAGCTGAGCGTCGGTGAGAACACTGGAGTGAAGTGCAGATTCGTTCGCGATCGAGAGTGTCTCCGAATTCAAATCGGAAGCGCGTCGCAACTCTTGTGGAGCAACGTCGACGCTCAAGTCGTCTGGAGGAGGGACAGGTCTTTGAGACGCGGAGTCACAAATACGTTGAATCACCGGTAAACGGGCGATGGTGGGGAGAGAACCGCCTGTCTGGTAGAAATCTTGCCGTTTAATGAAGCCGCAGAGCAAAACAAAACGCCCGGGCCGCCCCTGTGAATCTCGTCCTCCATCCAAATATTGATACCAACATTTCCAGTCAGGATTGACGTCAGCGATTTCGGAAGGAGCGCCGTCGGTACCATCGCGATCAGACCGCGAGGGATGGTATTGATGAGCGATCGCATAGTAGAACGTATCCAGCAGGACCACATTCAGTTCGTTGTGGTGCCAAGTCCAATACGACCGATCCGGTGATAAATAATCCTGATCGAACAGAGCCCAGTAGATGCGCATCGTGCAATTTCCATCCGATTACGGGACCACAGCCTCATTCGTCACTTCAAACTTGTGTTTCAGATTCTCAATGCCGGGAAGTTCGATCTCAAAGCGACCGACTTCCATAGGATTCAAGATCAGATCCTGAAACTTTCGATCCTTGACCACGCCGTCTTCGACGACTTGCGAAATCACACGGATCTTCCCTGCCGCACCTTTGTTTTGCACCGTTCCATAAGAGGTCACCGAATCATCAAGTACCCCAGAGCGGCCGATAGAGTGTTGCGTCACAAATTGCGGTACCGGTCGAGTCACAGGTGGGAGTCGAGGCCACGCTGGCTTTGGAGGCTTAGCTTTTGCATAAGTGAAGACTCCAATACAGACTGACATCGCGAGGTAAGTGCCTACATGGCTGCGCATGCGGGTCCAGAACGTGTCTTGAACTGGGATCTCAGTTTGCACTTGGGCTGCCGGTGGTTGTCGATTTACGGCCTCTTGCAGCCAAGAAATTAATTTGGACAAACCCTGACTTTGAACCGGAACGGCGGGAACCCGACGTATCCGCTGCCCTTCTCCAAGCTCGATGTCAGTATTTGCGACGGCAGAAACGGAAAGCACGCCGACTTCACCTGAAGCAAAATGGGCGGTGAACAATGACGGCAAATGATGTCGCACAAGTTGCCGTTCGTCAGTGAATTGGCGAAAGATCCCTCGATGCAGGTCGCGCTGAGTTAACACGAGGCAAATTCTAGGAGGGTTTGCAGTGCGTTTCGCTTGCAGATACTCGATGATAAACTTGGCCGCGAATTCATTCTCTTGCCGGCGCAAGGAATCGGGCACTCCGCAGATATCACCCAAATTGACCAACAACAGCACAATATTGGCATTGCAAATGCAGTCTGCCAGATTCTTAAGATGCTGCGGCAGAGCATCGAAATCGTTGATACGCTGCTCACCGAACAGCTGGCGCAGGTCTTGGCCTGCGGCATCAATCATCTTTAAATCGCAAACTTGTGAATCAGAAAAATGCACGCGCCAGTGAAGTGCGGACATTTCTCCGATGGGAGTAGATGGAGGCCATTCGCGGTTTTGAAGTGTGCCCCAGCACTTCTCGACGAGCCTGACCGTGTTGATTGACATCGCTTCAAAAAACGGCGCGCCCGCGCGTCGTTCGCAGTAGCGCTTGGCCAACATCGTCGCCAAAACGGTCTTGCCACTTCCCTCAATTCCGACAACCGCAACGGATATCATGTGGCCCCCTGTTGTAACGCTTGGTCGAGTTGTCGCTTGAACGGTGTGGCAGGCAATTCCAGCCACCGCAGCCAGCTATCGGGTCGCCACGGACTCTGCGTTCTCCTCGCCGTTTTCGATCTCCGAAAATCTGTCATCCAAGCCCCCAACGCATTGGCCAAAATGGCCAGTCGACTCTCCAGCGCTGCGTAGCGTTGGACCGGGTCGGCCAGGAGACGAACCCGGGTTTCTAACTGCGGAATTCCAGCGGCGTTTAAGCGTCCAGAATCTTGACTCTTGCGGGCTTGTAGTCCCTGTAGTCCCGACACAAAGTGGAATTCGGCCGTCTGCAGGTGGAGGGGAGCCGCCATTCGCTGCTGAAAGCGCTGCCGATCGGACGCTGTCCAGTCTTCGCAACCGGTCACGACCACATCGTCGCAAATTGCGTTCAGAAACTGCTCGTAGAATCGGTGCTCGCGCTTACTGATGGCTTGATCCCCCAGCACGACCCAGAGGACTTGTGACACTTCACTATGAAGATAACTTCGGACGCTCTCGTCATGCGTGCCATCGCGTTCCACGTCACTGTGTGCGGCACCAAATCCGGGAGTATCAGCAACTACCAAACCGTCATGCAGGAGTTCCAGCGGGAGCTGGACCAGAATCCGCTCCGCTCGCTTCCCCGCCCCGGCACTGGATTCATCGGCCAAGGCAGTGAGTTGCTGCAAGGTCTCCGCGGAACTGCCGCAGTGGCTGACGTCTCGCCGCAACGTCCCCCGATAGCGCGCCTCAATGCGATACGTCGGTCCCCAGGAATATTCGATGGAAGTGGCGGTACAGGGGCCATTCCGGCGCGGGGAAATCTCCTCTCCCAGCAATGCGGCGAGGAGCGTCGATTTCCCCACGTTTGCCTGACCGACGATGGCCATGACAAATCGCTGCCGCGAGACGGCGATCCGACGATGAATCGTCTTGGCAATTTGAAAAGTCTCTTGCAGTACGGCTTGGATGTCGGAGTCCGGGTGATACTCGATGGATTCGGAAATCAACATCAGGAATTCCTCGACGAGTATTCCGAGCCTCGACATCGATTCGGTAGTTTGCGAAATCATCTTCAAGTTCCGTGGTCACGCGGGGACATTTCCAATAGCGACTTCGTCTTACGTGGCGGAGTTCCAAAGCTGCCGTAGTCGCTCAAGCCGGGATTGCAGCCCAACGATTTCGTCCGGCTTGGACGGACGATCGCGATGCTGTTGCAATGTCCGCTGGATTGCGCCCAACTGCCGATCGAGGTTTTGCTGAAATTCGTCCACGATCGAGGAGGCCATCTCCCGAATGGCCGGTAGCCGTTCTGTCCGCAATTGGTCCAATATCTGATCCAGTTGCTGCAGGCACGCCGCTTCGATCTGCTGTTTGGCTTTCAACTGAGACGAGCGCCAGGCGATCGGAATCGCCAACACCCCGATCCCGGCCATCGTCCAGCCGATTGGTCCTGAGAGAGCGACCCACAAGGGAGTCGCAGTCAGTGCGGCCGGGGTCGATAAGGCTGCAGTTCCCGTCGCTAATTGGGTCAGCACGCTTCCCAGATACGGAACCGAGCCCAGTAAACCGCCCAATGCCGTGGGAACGGCAACCGTTGTTGTTGCCGCGAGCGCCGCGGCATTGGCTGCGGCAATGGAGCTCGCGACGGCACTTCCGGCAGCAGCCAAACCCATCCCCGTGCTCGCGATCGCGATTCCGCCAGCCGAAGTTGCCATAAGGGCGGTCGCATTTGTCCGGGGCGCGATGAGGGCGTGCCCTTCGACGGACATGTGGAACTGTGGATAAGTGGCCTGGAGTCGGTCTGTCGCCTGCCGTAACTTGGTCTCGAATTCCGAGGTGAGCGGAGTCAGTCGCTCAGCCACCAATTCATTGAGCAGGGCAGGCAGTCCTTGGGATAGACTTCCTGCTCCTGGGGACTCACGACATTCGATTCGTGTACGTAACCCTGACTGGAGTGGCGCCCGCGATCCTTGCAGGGCAAAGTCGAACTCATCGGCCGCGCGCTTCCAGGCGAGCAAGAATTCGCGGCTGGCGAATTCGCGTTCCTGCGCCAGAGTCGCCTGTCGCGTTTCTAGTCGCCGCAGTTCGGCATTCAGTTCTCCGGCACTCTTGGTAGCACTCTGGAAATCCAATTCCCAGCGCGGGATGAGTACTTCGACGGCTTGACGGACGCGGGTCACCAACCGACTTTGCAGCGTTGGTCCGCGCTGGGCCGCCAGAAATGTCCCCACGGCTGCCAGCAGCTCGGGAACACCGCTGTCTGCGGCATTTCCCTGAAAAGACTGCTTCGCACTAATCCGATGGATCACCCCAGGCGCGATTCCATGCCGTGCCAGAAGTGCCTGGTTGTGCTGAATCGCATCCTGGAGATCTTGCTCCTCGGCTTCGTCGATGCGATTGATGACGAAGAAGACCTTCGGTATGTCGGCGGTTTTAATACGTGCCAGCAGTTCCAATTCGTCCTGATCCAGTGGCATACGGGACGTGACGAGAAACAACACGACGTCAGCCTGTGGAATAAACGCATGCAGGAGCGCATCGTGGTGCTCATGAATCGATCCCGCGCCGGGGGTATCGACCAACACCGTGGCCCTATTGATTCCCGTAAAGGGGCCAGATACGTGCACCACATCGACTTGTTTGTGATTGTCGCGATTAGATTCTTCGGTGACGAACTCGCGAATTCGGCTGAAGGAAATCGCTTCCTGATGCCCGTCCCGATAAATCACTTGCACCGCTTCCTGTTCGCTCCAACGGAACTGCGTGATGGCGCACGACGCGGGCAGGCGATCGATCGGCGCGACGACATCATCTCTGCGGCCCAGCAACGCATTGAGCAGAGTCGATTTGCCGCGTTTCACCTTTCCCAACAGCGCAATCGTGAGCTGGGCACTGCGAAACTGGTCAACGGACTGGTCAATCTCGGCGACCACGGCAGGCTCGCCGTGCTGCGCCAAATGCTCGCGAAGTGAGGTGATCCAGGGAGGCACGAGCACTTCGGTCGAGGAACGCAATTGCGACATAATGATTTCTCGACGGGGGTGATGGCGAACGTGTCTGGAAGATCGAAACGCTGACAGGCCCCAATCGTCGATCGACGGTGTGCGCGGAAAGAAGCGCTCGACTGTGACTGTGGCCAGCGTTGAAGAACTTTGGTTGGCACAATGCCGGTTCGGAGCCCCAATGGGCTCAACGAAGGCGGTACTGAAGAGAGATTGAAATACATGCTATCCCGAAAATAAAGAGGCGTCGAACCACGACCGCTCCCTTTACCCCCGCCAAGGGGTTTACAGAACAGCACAATGGCCGACGTTATGTGCATTTGAGGATTATGTGCAGCCCGTTGCTTCAAACCGCTTGTTTGTCATGGGTTGGTCTCCTTTATAGTGCGCATAATCACAGACCTTTGAGGAAGTGCACGATGTCATCATCTCGGGGGCGAGATGATTTACCGACGCATGGTGGCTCCAGACACGCCAGTGCCCGCTTTTTGGATTCGAGGTCTGCGTCCAGGTATTGATGGGTCGTTTGAGTCGACTCATGGCCAAGCCACATGGCAATCACCGAAAGGTCCACACCTGATTGAAGCAGGTGCATCGCCGTCGTGTGACGAATCAGGTGAGGGGAGATTCGCAGCGACTGAAGTGACGGTTCCTCGGAGACGGCACGTTGCACCGTGTACTGCAAACGCTGGGCAATCCCGTAACGAGTCAGCCGTTGGCCGTGGATGTTGGGCAGTAAGGGCGAATCCGGCGCGCTATCAAGTTCCTTCAGCCAGGAACGCAACAACCTGACTGTCTTCTGCCAGAGCGGCATCGATCGATTCTTGCGGCCTTTTCCGCGAATGCACACAGAGCCTCGCGACTCCAAAGAGACATCTTGAATCTGCAGGCCTGCGATCTCCGATGCCCGCGCGCCGGTGTTGTACAACAGTAGAAGAAGCACTCGGTCGCGTCGTCCGGAAAAAGTGGTGACATCGGGCGAGTCGAGAATAGCCTGCATCTGCTCCCGCGTCAGGTAGCTGACCGAAGCTCGCTCAAATCGTTTCGCGGGAATGGCCAATACGCGCTGTGCCACCGGCAGCAGTTGCGGCTCGGACGCTGCGGCATAACGAAGGAAGCAGCGGAGCGCCGCCCGGCGGGCATTACGCGAGCGGACGGTGTTGCCGCGTCGTCGCTCCAGATCATCCAGAAACGCGAGCGCATGTGGCGCGTCCAGATCCTCGACGCAGACTCGATCGGGCTGGATGCGGTACCGGAGTTTCAAAAACTCCAACAGAAGCCGGAAAGTGTCGCGGTAACTGGCAATCGTGTTTTGACTCAGGTCGCGCTGGCTGACTAAATACTCGCAGAAATAACGCTGCAGGATCGAGCCGAGGGAAATCTTCAGTGCGAGCGACTCACTTGTTCCTGACCTGTTTGCTTTCGACTTTGGGGACTTGGTCACCTTTGACCTGCGGGACGTAGTCGTCTTCATTTATGCTCTCCTTTCCTGGTGTCTGCGAACTGTTCAAAGCGGCTACCCGCTATGGCCAGCAGTTCCGGCGTGCTGGTCAGATACCAATAAGTGTCTGTGACCTTGCCGTGTCCGAGGTAAGTCGAGAGCGCGGCGATCAGATGATGGACATCCTGGCCTTGGCGATACCAGGACAGGAGCCGCTGGCAGGCGAACGTGTGTCGCAAATGATGAATGCGGGGACGAGGCCGGTCGCCGTTGGACTGTGTCCAACCCAACATTTCACGCAACTTGTCAAAGCTCCGGCGGACTGCGCCATAGGTAAGACGAGTTCCCTTCTTGTCGACAAAAAAGGGGCTTTTGTCACGCACGTCCAAGCGGCCATAGCGTGCCTGCGCGTAACGTCGTAGGGCGTGCGCGGCCGTCGGATGCAGTGGTACCAACCGTGACTTTTTGAACTTCGTTTGTTCAATTCGCAGGACGCCACGCTGCAGATCGACGTGCTCCGCCTTGAGTTTCAGAGCTTCGGAAACTCGCAAGCCAGTGCATGCCAGCAACCCGAACAGCGTGCGGCAAACCAGCCTCTTCAATGGATACGAAGGCCGTAGCCGGTCGGTCGCAACTAGCAACTGTTCCAGCTCGCGTGGACTGTAGAGATGTGGCCGCTGGCGAAAGCAGACCTTCGGTACCAGATACCGCTCCGGCACCTCAGTCTGGCCGTCTCGCGCTGCCAGATACCGTGCGAAACAGCGCACCGCCGACAGCCGCTTCGCGCGCGAGCCTCGTGATAAGTGAGGACGATTGGCCCAGCGCAGCGCCGCTTCCGTCGTTAGTGGACCGCGATATCCCGCACCATCGAGATACCTCCCAAATTGCAGAAGCATGTCTCCCTGAGTTCGCATTTGAAAACCAAGTGCCCGCCGCAGCTGCAGATAATCCTTCACCCGGCGTACCATCGTCTTGCGTTTCATGGTCGCACCGTCTTTCTCTCTTTCGCGGGCCAAGGCAACGCCACTTGGGAAAGCGTGGTGAGATCGACTTTGGCATAGAGCGTTGTGGTGTCGATTGACGCGTGCCCCAGAAAATCGGCGATCTGTTTCAGAGTGGCACCGGCGTTGACCATCCGACTGGCCAGACTGCGCCGCAGCGTATGAGGGCCATTTACGCGGTGACGCAATCCGGCTTGATCCGCCAGACGCAAAACCACATTGCAGATGCCGATGGAAGTGAGCGGCTTGCCCAGCGGAGCACGGTGCCGAACGAAAACGGCCGAAGATGTGCCAGCGGGACGGTTTCCCCGAAGATAGGCTTGCAACGCCGAACGCAACCGTGGCGTCAACGGAAAAACGTCCGCATGTCGCTCCTTACGCTGGCTCAGCCGTAACACACCGGCGGTGAAATCGACGTCGTCGATTTGCAGCTTGGCCACATCCGCTCCGCGCAGTCCCAATTCGCTCAGGCACAGAACGATGGCGTAGTTGCGTCGACCAAATGCTGTCGTCAGGTCCGCCGCCCCAATCAAACGTTCAATTTCTGTTTCGCTCAACGTCGTCGGCAGCGACGCTAGTCGCCAACGCGCGACGGTCGGAACGGCGGCGGCGAGGTCTCGTTCGATCAGGCCCACCTGCTGGAGAAACCGCAGAAACGATCGAGCACACCATCCAACATTACGCCCTCGTCCTGGAGCGCAGCGTCCTTCCCGTGCGACATCCTCTTCGATCGCTTCGGCCGTCCAATGCTTGAACTGAGACTCTCGCCGGATACCGAAACGACGGAGCATGTCCCGGGTGTACTTCAAGTGACGGAGAACAGTATCCCGTCCAAGTCCTCTGGTGTTGGTAAGGTGCTCTTCGTAGTCGCGTAATAGCTCGCCCAAGCAACCCTGTGAATCAACTGGCGGCTCCTGATCCAGTCCCAGCATCGCCAGCAAGTGATTCAATGCGGCGCGATTCAAACGCCGATCGCGACTGACTCCCGGACATTGACAATCCGACAGTCCTTGGTCGAGGAATTCCTGAACGAGAGACCGGCTAACGTGCCAGCGTCCTATCCACCGGCCAAAATGCTCAACGACCCGAACATAGCGACGGTGTCGTTGAGCAGAATATCCCTGGGAACTCAGATACTCCGAATACTGTTCCAGGAGGGAACAAATAGATCTGGCACAGGCGTGCTGACAAACACGCTTACGATGCCGCTTTGACATGACGCTCTCCTTTCGGCCCCGAGGGCAAAAGAACGCGTCATTATTATGTGCAGCGATTCACCGACGAAACCCGCGAAAAGAAAGGGATCCCCATCTTAGCCCTCGTCCAACTACGCATAATCGCGAAGTGCGCATAACGTCGGTTATGGAAAGCTTTCCATAACCGACGCCCCCTTGCGGGGGCGTGGCTCAAGTTGCTGTTTCTGTAAAACTACAAGAGCCTTGCGGCTCAGGTTGGCGGGTTAAAGGAAAACAGTTCTTGACGCTCACGCGTCAATCAAATTGTCAGCGAGGCCGCTTTCCGGCCACCATGCGATCAAAAACTCCGGTGATTGCAAAAATACCATCGGCACCGAATTTCGGCACCGATCCATCTGTGCAAACTACTGTACCCGTTTTTGCGTCTGAATATCAAGATAAGCTGCAACCACCGGGGCTTGCGGCTGGAAGCCGGGCTTTCGGATCAGCTTTGGTTTGGGACCGGGACCGCACAGACCGTAGTCTTGCGCTACCAGACTCTCGTGTTCGAACGACAAACCGTAAACCTAGCCCTTTGGGCATCGGTCCAGCTGGATTGCCTTCAGTCGAAACATTTGAATGGCAACTCGACACCGTGCCAAATATTTCGGTGCTGCCAACGTCAGGTGGAGCGGCAATTGTCGGCGATCATGTCAGAGAGTCGATTTTGGGCATTGGCACATGGTCGTCAGATCGCCCCTGTTCTATTACGCGTAATAGATTCTCCAACAGCTCTGGGTCATCAGAAAGCGGCACAGCTCACGTCTGAATCAGCATCCAGTTGCCTGCGTCGGTCGATGTGACCGACGCAGCCAAGATTTGACGGCAACTCCAGGATCCGCGTCGGTCAATCTGTATGGTGGACGAATCCGCCGCCGACCTCAACGAGCGTTGGCCGTTCGGTGACGGCGAGGTCGGTGTGTTCCGGGCGCACGACGCCCTCGAGCACCTGCGCGATCCGATCCACACGATGAAGGAACTCCATCGCTGCCTGGCCCCGCAGGCTTGGCTCCTGTCGCAGACGCCCAGCACCGACGACCGTGGCGCGTTCCAAGACCCAACCCATGTCTCTTTCTGGAACTCGAATTCGTTCTGGTACGACACCCGCGCCGATCAGAACCGTTTCATCGACTGCCCAGTCCGGTTCCAAGCCAATCGGCTAAAGAACTTTTTTCCAACGGAATGGCACCGCGAGCACCAGATCGTCTACGTGAAGGCGGATCTGCTAAAGGTGGCAGGCCGCATGCCGGGCGGCGTGGCGATCTGAGATCGTGGAACGCCCGGTTGAAAGATGGCGCAGAGACATCTGGTCATCGCGGTGGCATCAAAGACTCGATAAAATGAGCAACTTATGCCCTTCAGGAGCCGGTCCGCGAAGCGTCGTTGATCGATCCCCGCACGATTCACGCAATCCCAGGGGATGCCGCTGGTAACCGACTATGGACGAGCCCAAGCCCCTCGACAGCCTCTTCAAGGAAAAGTGATTTCGTCTTCGTCGTTCCGCCCGCAAGGCGCTCGGCGGCATCTTCGTCGATAATCGATTCCAGCCGCCCTCGGTCTGCATCAAGAACAGCTCCCCACCCAGATCAGGAAGTGATCCGCATGAAAATCAGAATCCTTTTCCTTGCCATCACCATCGTTTTCGCTGCGCATGGATCGAGCTTTGCCGCCGCCGCGATGCACGACTGGAATCTGGGAGCCACCGGCCTGCGGGGCTGGATTCGTTGTGACAAGTTGGTCACCTCCGATGCCCGTCAGATCACGGTCACCAAGGTGGAGAAAGGGTCTCCCGCTGACGGCGTTCTCGAGGTCGGCGACGTGATTCTGGGCGTGGACGGCAAGCCGTTTTCCTATGACCCTCGCACTGAAATGGGGAAGGCCCTGACTCTGGCCGAATCGGAAGCGGGCCAAGGCAAGCTCAGCCTGACTCGGTCGCGCGAAGGCAGCTCGGCGGAAGTTGTGGTGAAGCTTCCGGTGCTGGGAAGTTATGGCGCTACGGCTCCCTTCGATTGCCCGAAGTCCAAGCTCATTCTCGAACGAGGGTGCAAGGATCTCGCCAAGCGAATGGCGGAGCCTTCCCATGCCAAGCGGCAGGATCCCATTCCACGATCGCTCAATGCGCTCGCCCTGTTAGCCAGCGGCGACCCGAGCTACCTCCCTCTGATCAAGAAAGAGGCCGAGTGGGCCGCGAACTACAGAACCGATGGGATGGCGACTTGGTATTACGGCTACGTTATGATGTTTCTGTCCGAATACAAGATCGCCACGGGCGATGATTCGGTCACGCCGGGCTTAACGCGGCTCGCGCTCGAAGCCGCTCATGGTCAAAGCGCGGTCGGTTCGTGGGGCCACGGGTTCGCGAAGCCCGACGGCCGTCTCAGCGGTTACGGGATGATGAATTCGCCCGGTGTGCCGCTGACGATCTCGCTGGTGATGGCCCGCGAGGCGGGCGTGATAGACCCTGCCTTGGATTTGGCAATCGAGCGCAGTGCCAGGCTGCTCCGCTTTTACATCGGCAAGGGGGCGATTCCCTACGGCGACCATCATCCCTGGATTGAGAACCACGAGGACAACGGCAAGTGTGGAATGGCCGCCGTGCTGTTCAACCAGTTCGGTGAATCGAAAGGTGCGGAGTTCTTCTCGCGCATGAGCGTTGCCTCCCACGGACCGGAACGGGACACGGGTCACACCGGCAATTTCTTCAACATGCTGTGGGCGATGCCAGGCGTTGCCCAGTCGGGACCACAGGCGACCGGAGCGTGGATGAGTGAGTTTGGAAGTTGGTATTTCGACCTCGCCCGCGGTGTGGACGGCAATTTCCTGCACCAGGGTCCGCCGGAACCTGGAGAAGACAGCTACGCAGGCTGGGACGCGACGGGTGGCTATCTGCTGGCCTACGCCATGCCGCTGAAGAAGCTTTATCTCACTGGCAAAAAGGCTGGTGCAGTCCCGCAACTCGATGCCGCCGCCGCTCAATCACTCATCGTCGACGGGCGTGGCTGGAGCAACAAAGACCGCCACAGCTTCTACGATGCGCTGAGTGATGACCAACTCCTGGAGCGCCTTCACAGTTGGTCGCCCGTCGTGCGCGAGCGAGCGGCCATGGCTCTGGGACGCCGCAAGAACGCTCTCGTCGCACCTTTGATCGAGATGCTCGATTCTCCCAGCCTCGACGCTCGTTACGGAGCCTGTCAGAGTTTGATCCTGCTTCGCGGACGTGGAGCGCCTGCCGTGGATGCCCTGCAGAAGACCTTGGCGCATCCAGACCTCTGGCTCCGCATCAAAGCGGCTGAAGCATTCGCTGCTATCGGTGAGCCGGCCATGAAAGCGGTGCCGCAACTGCTCGAACTGCTGGCTCGGGTGGATGTGAAGAATGACCCGCGCGGCATGCAGCAGCGCTATCTCTCCTTCGCGTTGTTTGAACGTGACGGGATGCTCGGCCGCTCGCTGGAAGGCGTGGATCGCCCCGCGCTCTACAAGGCCGTGCGGGCCGGGTTAAAGAACGAGGACGGTCGTGCTCGCGGCAGCATTGGTTCCGTTTATCGCCGACTCTCGCTCGAAGAGATCAAGCCTCTGCTGCCTGCCATTCACGAAGCGATCGTCCAGCCCGCGCCGAGCGGCGAGATGTTCGCCGACGGGATTCGCGTGGAAGGCCTGCGTCTCCTGTCGCAGCATCACATCGAGGAAGGCATGTCTGCTCTCGTGAAATACACCCGCGATCAGAATCCATGGGCCAGCGAGAAAAGGACGCCGGAACTCATGACGATCCTCCTGACCTACGGCGCTCACGCCAAAGCGGTCATTCCAGAACTGACCAAGATCGCGAACTATTTCGAGAAGGATGAGAAAGACTTCCCGCCGCATCTGATGCGCATGAAGGCCAAGAGCGTCCGCGAAACGATCTCTGCGATTGAAGCCTCGACGGACGCCCCGGAACTCATCCACATCAAATAGAACAAGAAGGGTGCGATAGCCCAAGAATGGCGAGCTCCGGACAAGCGGCCCGTGAAGCAACGTGAACGCAACTGAAAAACCCTAAGGGATAACACAGTGAGAACAAACACGATCACCGCACTCGTCGCTGGTTTCTTTGCGCTTGGCGTCTCCGCCGCCAGCGCGGACGCGAAGCCGCTCAAAGTCTTCATCCTCGCGGGACAGTCCAACATGGAGGGACATGCGGCCATCAGCACTTTTGACTACATCGGCAAGGATCCGTTGACGGCACCCTTGCTCAAGGAGATGCGCAATCCCGATGGAACTCCACGGGTATGTGACAAGGTCTGGGTGTCCTATTTGACCGGCCCTTATGATGGTAGTGCGAATGGCGAGGGCCTGGGCAAGTTGACCGCCGGCTTTGGCGAACGTGGAAATCAACCCACCAAGATTGGTGGCAAGATCGGTCCCGAGTTCACCTTCGGAATTTATATGGAGAAAGAGCTGAAGGAGCCCATTCTGATTATCAAGACCGCCTGGGGCGGCAGGTCACTCAACACCGAATTCCGTCCGCCGAGCGCCGGGCAATACAAGCTGCCCAAGCAGATTCAGGAATTGTGGGACAAATATCCCCAGGGCGCCCATGGGGTGCCCAAGCTCGAGGACCGGAAAAAATGGCAGGATGATAAGGATGCCGCCTCGGGTGTGTTTTACCGAATGATGATCGAACATGTGAAAAAGGTGCTGGCAGATCCCAAGCGGGTCTGTCCGGAATATGACGAACAGGCCGGCTTTGAACTGGCCGGCTTTGTCTGGCTTCAGGGTTTCAACGACCTGGTCGATGGGACTACCTATCCCGGCCCCGACCAACCTGGAAAATACGACGAATACTCGCGCCTGCTGGCACACTTCATCCGGGATGTGCGCAAAGATCTTTCGGCCCCGAAGATGCCATTCGTGATCGGCGTGCTGGGTGTCGACGGTGAGAAAAATGTGAATTTCCGCAAAGCCATGGCCGCACCGGCCGACATGCCCGAGTTCAAGGGCAATGTGGTTGCTGTGGATACTGCCCCCTTCTGGGATCATGCCATCGCCGCCGCAATGCCAAAGCAGGGCGAGTATAACAATCTCGTCAATACGGCGCACACATTGAAAGCAGATGGCACGCTCGACAGGGAATGGAAATGGGAGAATTACTGGAAGCCCGTTGGCAAACCGCTGCCAGAGGAACGGATCTGGCGTTTCATGACGATTGATCCCACGGAGAAGAAGGACAAGTTGGAGAAATATGACGCCAGGCGATTCCGTGACATCACGCTGCCAGCAGGGATGAAGAACTGGTACATGCCGGACTTCGATGACAGCCAATGGACGGAAGGCAAGGCCCCCATCGGAAAGGGCGTCTGGAAACACAGCGGAATCACCTTGGACAAATTCCCGTCAACATGGGGCAATGGCGAATTCCTGCTGATGCGTACAACTTTTGAGGTCGAAGACCTCAACTGCGCTTCGTATCGTATCGCGATTGTAGCAAGACAAGGATTCCACGTTTATTTGAATGGTCAAAAGATTCATACCTACGTCTGGTGGATGGATAATCCGTATTACCGCTCAATCGTCCTCGGAATTGAAGAGATCAAATATTTGAAGAAGGGGAAGAACGTATTGGCGGTCTATGCCAATGACCAATATGACCTTAACTCCCCAGAACATTATGCCGCGATCGATGCGCGAATTGAGGGTATCACGAAAGCCGACCAGGAGAAGCTCGACCTCGCCTTGGAGGAAGTCCTTTCGCCCAAAGACAGGGAGGCCCTCAAAGGCGCTTCCAATGGCGGGTACCACTATTTTGGCAGCGCAAAGATCTTCGCGCAGATGGGCAAGGCATTTGCCGAGGCCTTACTGCCTTTACTGAAATGAAACAGGCACTGAAACATCTGAAGTATGTATTGGACGGCAAGAAAGGAGATTCCATGAGGACAACGATGGTCTTGATGACGATCGAAGCTTTGCTTTTTCTGGGTGCAGCCTTCGCGGTTACGCCGCCTTCCGGCTGTAGTGCTTCAGCAGTCCGCCCAACCGCTGCCGACACTTGATGTCTCCGAGCGGCACGACATCCGGTGGCGGCGCGGACTCCTTCCGCCCCTTCGGTTTCTTCTTCGGCGGTTCCGACGAGGCCTGCATGAGCGGGTCGTTCTCCTTGGCCTGGTGCGGCCGCTCCTTGTGGTAGTGGGCGACCATTTCCGAAACCAGGTGGTTCATGTGCCTTTCGCCGAACACGACGAAGTAATCGAGGCACTCCTGCTGCAAGGTCTGTTGTTGATACCCCTGTCGTCGGGGTGAGTTTGGAAGAGGTATTGGTGACTGATCCGCGCCATCCCCTCTATGGTCGGCGGTTTGCAGTGCATACTGTCACCGGCGGCGATATCCAGTCGGCTCGCGTCTTTGTGGTCTACCGTGGTGACCAGCGGCTGATGATTCTGCGCGAGGCCACCAATCTTTCGGTCTTGGAGCGAACTGACGTGCGTTCGAAACTCTCCGCTCGTGTCGTCAGGGATTTCCTGGCGCTCGTGAAGGAGTACGAGCTGTGTCTACCAGTCCCCAATTCGTCTGGCAGCGTCTCTCGAAGGCGCAGCAGGAAGAAGTAGTGACCGAACTCAACCGCATTCTGAAGGAGATGCTCGATGAACACTTCCGAACTGATACAGCCCAGGCACCTGGCACTTCGGGCTGCCGTATACATTCGCCAGTCGACACCCCAGCAGGTGCTGACGAACAAGGAGAGTCTGCGCCTGCAATACGCATTGACGCAACGCGCCCACGGGTTCGGGTGGCCTGAGTCGCAGGTGGATCTGATTGATACCGACCTGGGCCGTAGCGGAGCCACCACCGAGGGACGTGTCGGCTTTCAGGAGCTTGTGGCGCAGGTGGCGCTGGGACAGATCGGCATTCTGATCGCTTATGATGCCACGCGTCTGGCCCGGAACTGTTCCCACTGGTATCAGTTGCTCGACCTGTGCGGCAGAACCAGCTGCCTGATCGCCGATCGGGATGGGGTCTATGATCCGTCGTCCATCAATGGCCGCTTGCTGCTGGGACTGAAGGGCCAGATCTCGGAACTGGAATTGCACACCATTCGCGCCCGCCTGACGGCAGGCATCCAAAGCAAGGCTCAGCGCGGCGAGTTGGCGGTCATGTTGCCCACGGGACTGGAACGTTTGGAGACGGGCGACGTCGTCAAGACACCGGATCGCGAGGTGCAGGATCGGCTGACACTGATCTTCGAGACGATGCTTGAAAAACGAACCGTTCCCAAGGTGCTGCGCGTGCTCAAGGATCGCGGCCTGAAGATTCCTCGGCGTGACCATTACGGCGACATTCAATGGAGGGAGCCCACGACGATGCGGATCTGTGACATCCTGCGTAATCCGGCCTACGCGGGAGCGTTCGCTTACGGTAGAACACGCACCCGGTACGAGAACGGCCTGCCCACCAAACGGCGGAACATGATGGCGGCCGGCCAGTGGCGGGCGCTGGTCAAAGACAAGTATCCAGCCTATGTCTCGTGGGACAATTTCGAGATGATCGGGAACATGCTCCAAGACAACCACAGTGAATATCAGCGCCGTGGCACAAGAGGTGTGCCGCGCGACGGAAAGGGGCTGCTGCAAGGGATCGTGTATTGTGGCCACTGCGGCCGCAAGATGACGATTACGTATAAGGGCAAGCCACGGTACAACTGCATTCAGCGGAACGTCGCCGCAGGTGATCCCATCTGCCAGTTCCTCTGGTCGGACACGGTTGATTCACCGGTGCTGAAATGCTTCTTCGAGGCGCTGTCGACCGCGGAGATCGATCTTTCGGCCCGCACGTTGCGAGAAGCCGATCTGCGGCGCGAAGAGTTATTGAAGGCCCAGTCACAACAGGTGGAGCGTCTTCGTCATATGGCCCATCTGGCAGACCGCCAATTCCGGCGCAGCGATCCAGACAATCGGCTGGTGACGGCGGAGCTGGAACGGCGTTGGGAAGCCGCTCTGCGCGATCTTCAGCAGGCCGAGGACGTCCTTCAAACCAGCCGTCAAAAGGTCCAGATCTGGGCGATTCCAGCAGACCTCTTGCAGATGTTCAAAAATATCGGCCCGCGCCTGCCTGAACTCTGGAGCCAACCGCTTTTATCCTGGTCGCAAAAGAAGGGACTGCTCCGCAGCCTGGTCGAGAAGGTCGTATTGAAACGGGACCAGGACGAAGTCGCGCTACGCGTCGTCTGGCACGGAGTCGACGTGACTGAAATGACGATACCAATCACGGTGGGCCGCTTCGAACAACTGCGAGACCACCATCAAATCGAAACGACTATCCTGGCGCTGGCGAAAGACGGTCGCAGTGACAAAGAGATCGCGCTGCACCTGACGAATGCCGGACACCGTTCCCCGCGTCACAGCCGTTTTCTGCCCTCGACAGTCACCCGCATCCGTCTGAAGCACAACCTCAAGCAATCCCCAATCCTGGCTCGCACGAAAGTCATCGCCGGCTATCTGCGTCCCTACCAATTGGCGGCACGACTGCAGATTCAGCCACATTGGATTTATGATCGTATCCGCAATGGGACGATCAAGATCAAGAAGCACGCCCGGCACAATGCCTTCCTGTTCCCGGATGTGCCCAAAACCCTTGAAAAACTACGGCAACTTCTCAACGGTCAGGTCAAAACCATCTCGTTTTAAGGGGCATCAAGATGCCACGTCGTGCAGCGTCTGGATGAACCGCTCCACGAACGCACAGGTGCCCGATCCACCGCTCGGGTTAACCGCCTTGTTCGGCTCGTTGGTTGTGGGGGACATCACTTTTTTATCCAGCCGAGATCGACGAGGAAACTGTCGGCTTCAGCGAGCGTCTTGGCGTGGGCCTCGCGTTTACGTTCATTGAAGAAGGCGTGTCCCTCACCTTCGTAGCCGACCAGTTTGCACGGCCTTTCCGCCTTCTTCATCACAGTCTCGAACGCGACAACGGAATCGTAAGGGACCGTAGTGTCCTCCTTGCCATGCAGGATCAGGGTCGGCGGCGTGTGCTTGCCGATGTGATGGGCCGGCGAGATCACCTCGGCCTCCACGCCGAAACGCTCGACGCTGAGATCTGCCTTGCCCACTGAGGGCTGCCAGCCCGCGATAGGAGCGAGCGTGGTGGCGGGGTTGAACAGGATCATGGCGTTGGGACGTTCGTCGCTGCCAAGACCAGTGATTGTGCCAGTGCAGGCTGCGAGGTGACCACCGGCGGAACCACCGGAGGCGGCAATCTTGTCCGGATCAATGCCGAGACGCTTGGCATTTTCCCTGACCCAGGCGATGGCAGCCTTGGCGTCTTTCACGCATTCCACCACTTGGACGCCGTGCCGTGACTTCACGCGGTAGTCGGCGGTGATGGCGATCATGCCACGCTTGGCGAAATGCCGGGCCTGACTCTCGAATTGTTCCGGTGTACCCCCACTCCAGCCACCGCCAAAGAAGAACACAATCGCGGGCTTCGGCGACTCGGGGTCCGACTCCCGAAGATCCAAAGCTTCAGCTCGGTAGAGCCGATCTTTCGGTAGGTCTCGACGCGCGCGTCCTTAAATGCTGGGGGATAGGAATTCCGAGCGAACAGCGGGGCTGTGAGGAGGCAGAGAACGAAAATGATGGTGGATTTCATAGGAGATCGCTTATTCGGCTCGCTGGTTGCGGGACTTCACTTTTTGATCCAGCCGAGATCAACGAGGAAAGCGTCGGCTTCGGCTATTGTTTTACTTAGATACTGCGGTCTGTTGAAGAAGGCGTGGTCTGCACCTTCGTAGCCAACAAGCTTGCATGGGCGTTTTGCCTTCTTCATCTCTTGATCAAAAGCCACGACACTGCCATAGGGAACTGTCTCGTCTTTTGTCCCATGAAGAAGCAGGGTCGGTGGAGTGTGGGGGCCAATGTGATGCGCTGGAGAGATATCCTGCCCCTTCACTCCCAATCGGTCTTTGCCGGGTTCCATCTTGGGATCTTCAAATTTCCAATCCCCGATCGGAGCGAGCGTTGTTGCGGCGTTGAAAAGGATCATGGCGTTCGGTCGTTCGTCGCTGCCAAGACCAGTGATTGTGCCAGTGCAGGCGGCGAGGTGACCACCGGCGGAGCCACCGGAGGCGGCTATCTTGTCCGGATCAATGCCGAGACGCTTGGCATTTTCCCTGACCCAAGCGATGGCCGCCTTGGCGTCTTTCACGCATTCCACCGCTAAAACACCATGGCGGGATTTCACGCGATACTCAGCGAGAATGGCGATCATGCCACGCTTTGCAAAATATCGTGCATGAGCCGCGAATTGCTCGGGTGTTCCTGCATTCCAACCACCACCGTGGAAGAACACAATCGCGGGCTTCGGCACCTTGGGATCCGATTCCCCAAATATCCACAGCTTCAGTTGAGTGGAGTCGACCTTGCGGTAGGTCTCGACGCGGGCGTCCTTGACCGTCGGTGGATTGGAAGGCTGGGCGAACAGCGGGGCGTCGAGAAGGCAAAGAAACAGAAACACACGCGTCATGAATTGCATTGGAGCGGGTAGATTGATCATCGAGGGGTTCCTAGTTGCCGAACGCTGGCGGTAGTCGAGAATCAGAGATCGCAGCTCAGGGCGCATTGATCACTTGACCAATTGGCCGTGATAACTGTCATATGTGGCTAAACACCGTTCTTCCCTCAAAGTTTCGGTTACTGCCAGGTTTTTTCATCGCTTCGGCTGTCCCTGTTATTTCCCGAGTACAAAAATTCGCCCGCAGTTGCTGAACTTGGCTGTGCCTCCGAAACCTTTTCCTCCGGGTGGGGTTACATATTCGGGAACTAACCAAAGCAATTGAAAGTGTTCACATGTTTAGAATTAATGTGACTTGTGCCTGCTTCGGCTTGATGGTCTTGTTGAACGAGTGCGGCGCCCAGGATAGAAAAAACGACGATCTGGTCAAACCCAAGCCCGTGACCCCCGCTCCAAAGTGGGTAACGCCAACCGAAGCTGCAGTTCGGCAAGGACCGCAACCTATCCGTCCTGGCGATCATGGCATCGGTCGTTTGGTATCCGATGTGTCCTTCGCAGACTTGGCCGGCAAAAACCATCAGCTCAGTGCTCTTTCGCGGAAGCAAATCGTCGTCTTCGCCATGACGAGTACCAGTTGCCCGTTGAGCAAAAAGTACCTGCCAACATTGATCGATCTGGTGAAGTCTTCCGGCGATGGTGTGAGTTGGGTGCTCGTGAATCCTTTCGCAACTGACAAGCTGAGCGACATGCAAACAGCGGCCGAGCAGTTCCACGGGAAGGTCATTTATGTTCACGACAAGGACGGCAATCTGGCGAATACCTGCGGGGCATTTACGACGACGGATGTGATCATTCTGGATAGGTCGCGAACCATCGTCTATCACGGCGCGATTGACGATCAGTACGGGTTCGGTTACTCCATCGACACACCTCGTTATCGCTATCTGGCCGATGCGCTTGTGGCGATTCAGGCAGGCAAGTCGCCCCTGGTGGCGGCAACGGACGCTCCAGGCTGTACGCTGGAACAACCGACAAAGCCCTCAGCAAAATCGGAAGTGACCTATCACAATCAGGTCGCACGAATAATGCAGCGGCACTGTGTGGAATGTCACCACGATGGCGGCGTCGGCCCCTTCCCGCTCGACACCTTTGACGATGTTGAGACTCACGCGGGGATGATCAAACAAGTCATCGAGCGTGGCATCATGCCGCCGTGGTTCGCCACCGAGACCACACCTAATGCAGTAACTAAGGTCGTCCACACACCCTGGGCCAATGATCGCTCGCTGGCTGCAGCCGAAAAGAATGACCTGCTGTCATGGATCGCCGGGGGTAAGCCAGAAGGAGATCACCGCGATGCTCCGCAGCCTCTGAAGTTCGATAATGGTTGGCTCATCGGCAAACCTGACGCGATCTTTCAGTTTGCCAAGCCTGTGCCGATCAAGGCGACCGGCGTGATGCCCTATCAGAAAATCGTTGTCGAAACGAACCTTCCTGAGGACAAATGGGTGCAGGCCATCGAAGTTCAACCGGGTGACCGGGGCGTTGTCCATCACGTACTGGTGTTCGTGCAGGATGGCGGCGAAGACGAGGGAGAGCCAAGCGACGATGCGGCCGCTGAACGGCGAGGTTTCTGGGGTATTTATGTGCCGGGCAACAGCACGCTGGTCTATCCCAAAGGCTTCGCCAAACGCATCCCGAAGGGGGCAAAGCTCAAGTTCCAAATGCATTACACACCCAACGGAACTGCCACCACGGATCAAACTCGCATCGGATTGATCTGGGCCAAAGAACCGCCCAAGCATGAAGTTCGCGTCGCGGGGATCGTCAACGCCCGTATCAGCATCCCGCCAGGAGCCGACAATCACCGCGAAGAATCGACGCTCCGATTGCCGATGGATGCGCAGATTATGGGATTTCTCCCGCACATGCACCTACGTGGAAAAGCCTGCAAGTACGAGGTCACACGCTCCGACGGCAAAACGACCACCCTGCTCGATATTCCCCGCTACGACTTCAACTGGCAGTTGCTCTACCGCTATTTCGAGCCGCTGTCGCTCCATGCCGGCGACACGATCCGCTTTACGGTGTGGTACGACAACAGCGACAAGAATCCCGCGAATCCCGACCCCACCAAGACGGTCCGCTGGGGAGCGCAGACGTTCGACGAGATGCACCTGGGCTACGTTGAATACTACATCCCCGGTGCCAAGCCCGGCGAATCGCCTTCGCTCTACGGCCGGCGCGGAGCCGCTGGCGGCGGACGCCCCGGCTTCGACCTCGAAGCAATCTTCAAACGCCTCGACCGCAACGGCGACGGCAAACTGATCGGCGATGAGATCCCGGAGGCTCAACGCGACAACCTGATGCGGCTTGATGCTGACAAGGATGGTGCTATCACGCTCGAAGAGGCGAAACGTCTGCGGCGCTGAGTGCGTCCTACCACTCGCAACCATGTGATCCGCAACCGGGCGAGCGCTCGCAACGGTCTTTAACCCAGACGGGGAGAGACGCAGAGACAACCGAGAGTTTCGGGCGAGATCGGGCTGGAACGACGACGCGGGCGTGGCGAGGATGAGTCTCGCGACGTGCTCAGACGGAGGCTTCGAGACCCGACGCGGTGCTCGAAGTGGTTGCCAGAACTGGCGATAGAACGCGAAAAGGCCGCCATCCGAAGATGGCGGCCTTTCGTGTAACCCGACGGTACGCGAGTTTCGCTACCGTCAAAACAAGTGGTGTGCTCGGGATGTGAATCAGCGACCCGAAAGTTATGAAGGAACGGTCCCGTCAGACATACGCTTGCCACTTTGAAAGCCGGTGCGCATCAGTAATTCTCGACCTGCTTTAACCTGCGTCGGTCCGACACACCAAAGCGAGTTTCTGCACCATTTCCCGACTAAAAACCCTCTAATGGCCCATTCCTACGACGCAGAGTCGCATCACTATCTTCCGGCGGCAAATGGCGAGAACTCGAAATCTCGCCCACTCCTCGCGGGCTAGAGGAGTCACGCCGGTCGGCGAATCGCCGTCGGATCGATCCAAAACCGATCGGCCGATCTATTACGCGTAATAGATCGAAGCAGGCGTCATCGTCGCGGGAAGCTCTCGCGGCGGTTATCAGAAGTGGAACGGACGTAAAATTACCTGGGGACGCGTCGGATCAGCCACAAGTCGTCTTCGCCCTGACCACCGACTCGCTTTGACTGGAAGTAGAGCGTGCGGCCGTCTAACGACACTTCGGGGGCAGTCAGGCTCGCAGCGGTTTCCTCAGTCAGCGGAAGCGGCCGAAGGGACGTAAAGGGAACGTCCGCCGACTTGCGTAGAACGAGCCACGTTGTACTTTCGCCGTTTGGACCTCGGCGGCTGAGGATCGCCGCACGTCCGTCGGACATTGGTCGAAAATGAGCTTCATGGTCGCTGGAGTTCACGAGCGGGCCGAGGTTTTCCGGTTCTCGAAAGGACGCAGTCAGATTGTCGCGACGAACGGACCAGATGTCTGTGGCTCCCTGTCCGCTCGGGCGATTCGACGCGTAGTACAACGTGAGTCCATCGGGCGAGAACGACGGCCTGTCCTCGCGATCTTTGCTGTTCACCGGCGGCTTCAGGTTGTCGGGCGGACTCCATTTGGAATCCCGATCAGAACGCCGGGACAAATAAAGATCGTAGTCACCTTCGGTGTCTGGCCGATTGGATGCAAACACGAGTTGCAAGCCATCCGAACTGAGGCACGGTGAATCATCCAACGCGAACGAGTTCACCACACGTGGCAGATTCTCGGCGGGTTGAAATGCTTCATTGATCGACGAGCGCCGACACCACCAGAGATCGAAGCCACCTTGCCCCTGTGGACGACTGGATGCAAACAGCAACGTGAGTCCGTCAGCACTGAGGAATGGATTGGTATCACTCTGCTTGCTGTTGATGGTTGGTCCGAGGTTTTCGGGCGGCAACCAGTTGAACTCGCGCGAGATCAGATTGCCGGTGGCTCTTGGTGGCGGCGAGGGAGCACGCACGATTCGAAACCCGTTTTGGGTGCCACGCTGGAAAGGATTGATGTCATAACGAAAGGCCGACCGGCTATTCACACTGAGGCTACTCCAGCGACCTCCACGCATTACTCGGTCTGTTCCGGAATCAGGTCCAAGCGGATCGGCCTGCCCCGACTCGGCATAGAACTCGGACGAGTACCAGTCGTAACACCATTCACGCACATTGCCGTGCATGTCAAACAAACCGAATGGATTCGGCCGCTTGCCTGCCACAGGCTGCGGACTGCTCAACTTCGATTCGCTTGACCAGCCATAGTCGTTGATCTGCTCGACAGCGTCGCCGAACGAAAACTGAGTCACTGTTCCTGCGCGGCAGGCATATTCCCATTCTGCTTCCGTGGGCAGTCGATAGCCGTTGGCATCCCTGTTCAATTTCCAGTCGAGTTTGCCACTGCTTTCGTAGCAAGGATCAAGCAGCTCCTGCTCGCTGAGCCAGTTGCAGAACGCGACGGCGTCCCCCCACGTCACCTGCGTCACCGGATGATTGTCCGTGGTGGCATATCCGGGAGTGCGCCAGGTGATCGTCACGTTCTCGGGCTTCACGTCTCTGGGAGCGGTCCACGTGCTCGAGTTTCCCGCGCCGAACTGTTCGCCCTGAGTCCAGTATCTGGTCGCCTCAACGAACTGCCTAAACTGCCCGACGGTTACTTCCGTGGCGCTCATGCAAAACGGCCGAGTGATCGTGACAGCATGCCGAGGCTTCTCTTCTGGAATCCTCGCCCTCTCGAACGCTTCCGCAGGCAACCGCGCCGCATCCACCAGCTTGAGTCCTTCCGCGATCTCATCATCCGAACTTCCCATCTGGAACTCGCCGGGCGGGATGAGGATCATGATCTGCCCGACGCCGTTGGTCGTGTCGACCGCCGTGCCGAGATGTTTGGCCCATGCCTGCTGGTGCTGCCTGGCTGTGGCAGTGACGAACGGGGCGATGGCGGGTGACGGCGCTGTGGTGGAAGATCCGGTTTTGATGTCTTTCGCCGAAGCTACCGGAAGACCGTCTTTGTCGGACGTTTTCACAGAAAAATTGACTGCGACATCCGACGTCTTGTGTGGACCGTTCTTCTTTCCGGGCCACAGAAACATGCTGGCCAGCACGAGCAGCACAGCTCCGACTCCACCACCGATCGTCAAGCGGCGGTCCTGCCACCAAAGGGGAGCGGCGGCGGACTTCCGCCCCTTTCGAGAGCCGGGCTCCTCCTTTTTACGAAGCGGAGACCGGGTTGATGTCAGTGTCTGTGGATCGGTCGCCCCGATCAGATCGTCCGACAGCATCGTCGCTTCGGTCGCCAAATCCGCTGACGGAGCGTCCGTCGCGGTGGGTTGTGGCGAGGGACTCGACTTCGCGGAAGCCGACGAGCGAGACGTATTGCTCGATGACGCTGGCAGACCGGAGGGGGGCAACCTGCCCGACAGGCTGTCGCCCATACCGATCGGGATTCGCAATCTCGACGCCGAACCCGTTCCCCCAAGAATACCCTCCAGAGTGGCGATCACTTCTGTCATCGACTGGTAACGGTCCAGCGCCTGCTTCGCGACCATCTTCTGGAACACACCGTCCACCGACTCGGGGACTTCGCTGCGAATCTGGTGCAGCGATGGAATAGGAGAGTCGCGATGCGCCAGCAACTTGGCCATAAGTGTGTCACCGTCGTAGGCACACTTCCCCGTTAACAGGTACCACAGCGAGATTCCCAGACTGTAGATGTCGCTGCGCGCATCAGCAGTCTTTGTGCTCAGCGCCTGTTCGGGAGCCATATAGTCCACGGTACCCATCACCGCACCCGTACTCGTCAGCTCCGCCCGGCCTGCGGAATCTCCTTCGATCCGCGCCAGGCCCATGTCGAGAATCTTGACCGTTCCCTTGCCATCGATCAGCAGATTGGCCGGCTTGATGTCCCGATGCACGACCCCCTGCTCGTGAGCATACTCCAACCCCCGCGCTGCCTGCAAAATGCAGCCCACAGCCTGATCGACCGACAACGGTCCCTGCTTCTTGACCAGCGCTGACAGGTCGCTCCCCTCGACGTACTCCATCACCAAGAAATGCGTTCCCTTGGCTTCGTCCGCATCGTCAGTCGCCACGACATTCGGATGTCGCAGCTTGGCAGCCGCCTCGACCTCGCGATGAAAGCGTTTAAGAGCATCCGGCGTCTTGAGCGCTGCGGGCGACATGACTTTGATCGCCACCAACCGCTTCAACCGCTTGTGTTCGGCCTTGAGCACCATCCCCATGCCGCCTTGGCCGAGCTTGTCGAGGACGGTGTAGTTCCCAAGTACCAGCGTCTTCCCTTTGCCGGAATAAATCTGCTCAGCTTGAAACCTGGTCAGCCTCTTCTGCTTGACCAACTCCCGAGCCAGTTGCTCGCCGTCGGACGGCTGCTGGTCGGCGGGTAAGTTCAACAGAAACGAAGTCACCTCGTCCGCGTCCACTAGGCCGCTCGACGTCAGGTGTCGAACAAAATCATCGCGTGAAAGAGCCATCGGGTCTCTACAACTGCTGGGTTTAGAAGTACGAGCGAAAGTGTCTCAGAAGGCAACAACGATTGCCAGCTCGATCCAATGTCCCTCACAAGATGACTTCCCATCAACCATCGTCTCCGTCAGTACCACCAGAACCTATGGAGAATGTGCTGTCAGAGCCGTGCAAGCCGCATCCCTTTCGGCCGAAAATCGAAGCGGTCCTGCATTCGATGCGACGGGATTTGAACTGAGACGGTTCGACTTGGATGCTCCAGTCCGACACACTTCAATTTGCACTCCAGCCAACGTTAGGACGGCAACCGTGAGTTTTGGTTCTGTTCAAGTTCGATTACGGCAAACGCTCGAAATCTGGGCTATTCTTAAGAGAAGGAAATCGTCCAAACACCGTTTGACTCGCTTCACGGATCCGGTGCGACACACTCGCAGGATGCCTAATGGGATTTTCCCGGCAGACTGGATCTGGCATTGGAGGCGGCGCCGGAGTCGCTGGAGTCTTGCCAATGCCAACCACGTTGAAGGCAGCCGTATCAAAGTATCTGGCTGCGAAAAGCCCTGCTCAGGGAACTCGACATGAATATCAAACAACCCTCGCGAAATGGGATCAATGGGGAGGCGGCGTTGCGATCGAGAATCTGGAGCGAAAACAGATCCGAGATTTTCTCGACTGGGTTTACGAGCGTGCAGTCAAGCAAGACGGCAAGAACCCAGGGCGCACTGCTAATAAAGCCCGCGAGCATCTTCGGGCTGTCGCTTCGTGGGCGTGGGAACAGGATCTCATCGAGTCCTTACCCCGATTTCCGCAACCCAGATTGCAGCGGGACGTCGCGGGCAGGCACTATTTGATCAAATCCGAGATCAACGCCCTCTACTTTGCGACTCACGCAATGGAACGCCCGAAGGGCTGGACTTCTTCAATTCCGATAGGGCGTTTTTGGCGTGCAGCGTTGGTCGTATTCTTCAACTACGGCGTTGATACCGGGACGGTCTGGAAATCCACACCATTCCACGAACCAATCCTGTGGCGACACGTGTCTTGGGATCGGCGGTCACCGGACAGGGAAATCAAGGAACAATCACCGTGGGGATGGCTGTTCTATCGTCGAGTCAAAACGAGCAAGGCTTTTTACCGGCCAATGAATCGTGTCGTGCATGCTCATATCAAAAGCCTCATGCCGGAGAATCCTCAATCGGACAATCCACTCTTTCTCGGAGGCGGCTCCCGTCCAAACACGCAATTTCGAGAGCTCTGCACCCTAGCCGGAATTAAGCCGAAGACGAACTTGGAGACCGGCGAAGAAGAGCCATGGGTTCTCAAGGACTTAAGAAAGACATGCGCAACATATTACGACGAACACGTTCCTGAATCTTCCATTGAGATTTTGGGGCATTCGGTAGGTGGAATCACCTATCGCCATTATGCCCATCGCGCACCGCTGGCGTTTAAGGCGATAATGACGCTGCCGCAGCCGTCGGCTTTTTCCGCTCTCACCAAAGGATTCGATGGAGAATGCCCGTGCTGCCGAAGGCGTTTCGCGGACGCATCCTGACGCAGTCGATGCCACCTGTGCTGCCAAGGCTGAGATCGAGAACCACACTGCTTCCACGTTCTCGTTCGCAGTTCTCCACTCACGCTCGCTCGGTCAGAAGTTCTTTCACCAGACCATCGCTGTCGGCGAATTTCTTAATCGGCACCTGGAGTTGTTTCAGCATCGTGGCGAAGACGTTGGAGAGAGGCCTGTCTTTCGTATTCGCTTCAAGCTGCCAGGGTTCGGTGCCACCGTCCCAGGCACCGGCCTGCGGATTGGCACCGGCGGCGTTGATGTACTGACCATGACGGAAGCCCATGTTCTTTCCGCCGGCAAGGACCAGCGGATAATTGCGAGACAGATGAAACGCGCTGGAGGCCGATCCGTACAACAGCAGAGAATTGTCGAGCATGCTGCCTTGACCGGCGGGTTCCGGAGTTTGCTGAAGACGCGAGGCAAATCGAGCAAATTCTTCGTTCAGAAACCGACAATAAATCCCAAGACGTTCCCATCCCTTCGGATTCTTTGTCTCATGAGTCAGTGCATGGGCCAGACTAAAGCCAACCGCTTTGGCAAGATGGTCGCTGATGCCGAAACCGTTTTCGCGACCAATCTGGTATGTCGCCACGCGAGTGGAATCAGTCTTGAAGGCCAGATAAATCAGTTCAAACATCGTCTGGACATAGGCTCGAGGTTCATCCGGTGTGATGTCCAGTTTCAGATGATCGGCTTTCACCACTGGCAGTGGCGTGTTAATCCAGTGGCGGGCTTTTTCCACGCGACGTTCTGCTTCCCGCACAGATTCCAGATACTCATCCAGACTGCGCTGGTCCGAAGAATTCAGATTCTTTCGTAGCGACGCCGCATCTTCCATCAGATCGTCCAGCGCGCTTTTGTTGAGTGCCAGTCGTCGAGCAGCATCCTGATCGCTGCTGACAAACAGCATGTCGAACACGCGCTTCGGGCGATTCTCTGCCGGGATCGCACGGCCATTGTGATCGAAAGAAATCGTCTGTGCTCCGCGAGGCGTACCGGTACCGCCATCGGTCGACATCACGATCGACGAAAATCGAGTCTGGTTGCCCACGAACGCAGCGTACGCCTGGTCCAACGAGATCGAGTTCTGGTACGGCCCACTGGTCGCCGTAGCGGCGGCCGTCAGAAACTGATCAGCATTACAGTGACCATGCACTTTACGACTGGACGGGTGCGAAAACCCGGAAAGAATGGTGAGGTCATTCCGCAAAGGTTCGAATGGCTCACCACATTTTGAGAATGTGAACTCCGTTCCATTTCCGTTTGGAAACCACGCCCAGTCTTTATAGGCGGGATCCTGCGGCAACGGCATTCCAACACCGTCAGGGAAATAGATGCACGCCAGTCGCCTGACCGGACCGGGGTCTTCGCTGGCCTGCAGCCACGTCGATGCCACACACTCGAACAGCGGCAAGGCCAAAGCCACTCCGGTTCCGCGAAGAAATCGGCGACGATCCAGTGAGTTGAGGTTCAAGTTTGAGAGGCCTTACTTCGTTTGAAATAGATCACTTGCCACGAGGAAATTGATCATCGTGGTCAGCCCGTCGTCCTGTCGCCGAACGTTCGCGGTGATGTTTTCGATGTCTGCATGATCGCTGAAGGTCAGCGGCCTTCCAAGGGCAAATGTGGCCAATTTATGGACCATCGCACGGACAAACTGATCCTGTCGATTCTGCAGAAGGAATCGTTTCAGCCCGTCCGAGCCTCTGAGTTCCTGCCGATTGAATAACAAACTTGAGGCATCCACCGGGGATCCGTTGACGTTGTCACGCCAGCGGCCCAGTGCATCAAAGTTCTCGAAGGCGATGCCCCAAGGATCGATTTTGGAATGACATGAAATGCAAGCCGCCTGATTCCGATGGCTCTCAATGCGCTGCTTGAGTGTCATCTTTGCAATCTGCGGATCCGCAAGATCGATCACCGGAACCGCGGCGGGTGGTGGCGGTGGCGGATCATTCAGCACACAACGCAGCAACCAGACTCCACGTTTTAATGGATGGGAATCTGTGCCGTTGGAATTCATGGCCATCAGTCCGGCTTGAGTCATCAAGCCTCCACGATGCGAATTGCCGTGCAGCGCAACGCGTCGAAACGAGTTGCCTCGTACATCCGGCAGGCCGCAATGCACAGCCAGTCGTTCATCAGCCATCATGTAGTCGGCATGAATGAAATTGAGCACGCTTTCGTTGTTTCGCAGCACCTCCTGAAAGAACTCGACAGGTTCCGCCTGCATGGATTCCTTGAGCAACGGATCGGCGTTTTTCAGCGTCAGAAAATCCAGGAGCTGCATATCGAGCCATTGATGGACAAACTGCTCGGCAAAGCGTTCTGCTCGCGGATCCTTCAGCATCCGTTCGACTTCCTGACGCAGGCTGGCGGCATCGGCCAGTTCGCCACTCGACGCTTTCATCCGTAACGTGTCATCCGGAACGCTGCACCACAGGAACAACGATAGACGCGTGGCCAGCTCATCCGGTGACAAGCGTTTTGGCAATTTCGACGCCGCCGACGGCTCACTGCCTGCGACGTCTTCACGCACGACGTACAAAAATTTTGGCGACGACAGCACGGTCGCGAGAACTTCCAGCATAGCATCTTCAAGACTGTCACACTGACCACGGATTGAATGAAACAGTTTCAGCTTCTGCTGGACTTCATCATCGCTCAATTTGCGTCGCCACGCGCGCGTCATGAATTGAGTCAGCACTTCCCTGGCGTAGACGGATTCATCGAGGCGATGTTTACTGTCGAAAAAGATCCGCCGGTGCGACTGGGGAGGCCATGCATCATAATACGGAGCAAGGACCTGAACGTAATCAATCTGAATTCCACCGTGTCCGCCTTGTGGGACTGAACTGTTGATGAAGCGGATGTATTCAGAAGGACTGGGCAGGTCCCCCATCTTCGACTCACCCCGAAACGCATTCCTGGGATAGATCTCGCCGAGCGGCACATCCCATTCATAAATCTGCCGTGCATCTGCAGTCGCAGTGATCGGCGTGTCGGCGGTACTCACACGAATTTCGGCCCGTCCTTCATTGCTGGCCTGAAACCCGAACTCCAGTTGCAGGCTGGGAATGCGAGATTCCTCGGTCGCTTCCTTCGACGCACGAATCCGAACTCGCATGATGCCTTCATCAGGAATTGTGTCACCAAGCTCTACGGTGAGCTCCTGATTGCCTCCGGACGGAATGACGGCGACATGGTCGAAGGTTTCGGGAAACTTCGGTTCGTCAGCAGTCGGGCGAAAGGCATACTTCGCGCCATCATAGCCCCATGCCGCTCGCGCCGTCCTGCCGGTCGAAATTTCGCGGTAATACGGCCGGCCATGAGGTTGCCTAAAGCCGGCAGTCAGTCGATCCACCTCCTGTTGCAGCTTTGCGGGATCATCTTTGAACTGCTCTTTGACTTTGTCGAGTTCCTGCTGTTGTTTTGGCCATTCTCGATCGGCCGCTGCTTTTATCGAAACGCCCCATGGAATCACAGGTGGTCGATCGCCCTTCACGGTGACTCGCCGCAGTGCGGTCAGAGCAATCTGACGATACGACTCCAGTTGCCCCACGGACATATGCAGCAACTCGGAACTGTTCTGGAACCCGTCGTCCGAGTGTGATTCGGGAGGAAGATCCTTGGCAAAATTCCACGGCACACCAAGCAGATCCTGCAGAGCGTAATTGTATTCGTACTGCGTCATGCGACGAAAGGACGAATGTCCGCCGGTTGCACGCCGCACCTTCGAGGCTCTCTGGATTTCGTCAGCCAGCCAGTCAACAATTTTGCCGCGATTGCTGTCGCTGAGTTTCTTCGCGTCGGGTGGAGGCATCTCACCGTTGCTGAGCACTGCCTGAATTTCGAGCCACCAGTGGGCGTCAGGGCCATTCGCCAGGTCAGGATTTAGCGTGTCGATCCGGATATTTCCTTCCACATGATCCGGTCCATGACACCGCACACAGGTTTCCTTCAGCACGGGTTCCACCTTCTCCCTGAAGGAAGCCAGACTGTCCTTTGACGGATCCTCCGCAACCGAGGATACAGGCTCACGCTGCTGCCGGTACCGGGACCGCAGAGCACCTTCCGCCCTGAGCTGCTCCAGCATCAACGACGCCGATGCATCAACAGCTTCACCGTCCTGAGCCATCGCAGGCTCAACGCCAGCGCTGAAAATCAGACACAGCAGAAAGGTGAACCTGACAATGTCCTGAACGTTCATGGTTCGGGGACTTTCCACAGGGATTCAGGCCCAGGAGGGCCGATACATCGATTTCCGGGACCGTGAGACCCCGGACTTGTGAGCATTGATTCTCTCAAGCCTGAATGGCCCACACAATTGCAAATGTTTCGTCCCACCGAGCCTTGGAAATTCATGTTCGCCAACCGGTGGCTTGTCGCCAACTTCCGCAACTCATCGTAGACCTGCGGCAAAGATTGTTCGGCGGACAACGAATTGCCGGATTCAATCTGCGTAAGGATGTGAGTGACGTCACGCATGAAACTCAGCATATCGACACAGGCTAGGCGAATCCATCAGAGCGACTGAACCACATCGGTCCGACACACCTCGTTCTGCGACAGTCCCATCGACCGTCCAACCACCAACCCAGAGCACCAACAATCTATTACGCATAATAGACCGAGAAACGATGAGCCGGTCGATGTGACCGAAGTACAGTTATGGCCACTCCCTTCTCGATATGAGATGGCAACTCGATGTCTTCGAACTACAAAGGGGGGAGTCACCATGTCTTGCCAGGGTCAAGCTTGTTCTGATGTTGCCAACCACAACTCTAGTTTTTACAGTGATGCTTAGCTCAAAGTCGCCTTAGTCTCGCAAGGGCAAGCAAGTTGTTGTAGGGAACATTATGCTCGATCGCATCAAATGTCCGAAGTGTCGGGCTACCTTGAGAATGCAGTCGAAGCCTGAGGTTGGCAAGACCCTCAAATGCCCCAAGTGTCAACAACCTTTTCGCTACCGCTCGGCTGAGGATCACTCGGCCGCGCATGAGCCGCTCTCTGACGAAACTGAACCCGCCGGCTCATCATCCGGTATCGGCAAATGGTTGATCTTTGGATCCGTTCTCTGCGTCGCTGTGGCGGCGGTGGGCTACTACGCAGTCACGCGACTTAAGGCAGGTGGCGCTGGTCAGGCTCAGCCCGTTGCCGCGGGCGCGCCTGGCGAAGAAGCGAATCCACTGGCCGGCCAGAATCCTATCGGTGGAGCGCCCGCAGAGAAACTGGCAGGCAACATCGATCAAGGTCATCAGCCAGCCGAAGGGATTCGCGGCAATCAGCAAGCGGCCAAACCGGCTGCACAGCCGATCGATCTCGCTCGTCCCGCCCGGTTGGAAGGGAACGGCGACGGGATTTTCGATGTGGAGTTTTCTCCGGACGCCCGCAAGCTTGCTGTCTTCACCGCTCACGGAGGGATTGCTCTGTGGGATCTGGCGACTCGAGAACAGCTCACGCTCGCTGAACCGGAACAACGGTCCTATACTAAGTACTCTAAAAAAGTAGTCTCATTTACCGCCGACGGCGGCCTCCTGCTGGCAGGTTTTGGTTCTGAAGTCCGGGTCTGGGATACAGTCACGGGTAAACTCAAACACCGCCTTGGCAACCAGCTGAAAGAAAATGCCAATTCAACGGTGCATGCAGGGTTCGTCGCCTTATCTCTGGATGGAAGATCGCTTGTCACAGTGGAATATCCCGGCGACGCGTCGGTGCGATATCACGTTTGGGATGTCGGCAGCGGCAAGGAACGCTTTCATTTTGACTGGAAGGAACTCGCAGGCGACGTTGAACCGCAGTTCTCGCCGGACGGAAGACTGCTCAGCGTGCGCGCCGACGGCGTCAAGAAGTTGCTGATGTTCGACGTGGAAACGGGCAAGCAGCTCCCTCCCCACAATTTTGAATATGACTCGATTGTTTTATTAGCGAAGCCCAGCCGGTTGATCGGATGGAAGGGCCGAGAGTATTTCGAATGGGAGATGAAGCCGGATGGATCGCTGCAGTTGAAACACAAATTCGAGCTACCGGCTGATACGGCCGAACCTTATCGGCCCATCGTGGCAACTCCCGATGGTCGGACGCTGGCCTTTCCGGACGGTCGCCTATGGGATGTTGCGGCTCGCAAAGTCGTGACGGGATCCATCCCAGGAGCTCAGGTCCCCGTGCAACGGGCACCCGACGGGAATTCGTTGCTGGCCTGGACCAATAACAACGAGAATCTCGAACTGATCGAAGTCGATCCAGCCACCGGCGAGATCCGCGTTCGACATGAGTTCGGCAAGCGGAAGTTTGTCATCGGTTTCTCCGAGCCCATTGCCGCAAGCCGGGACGGGCAAGTCGCGGCCATCGGGTCCTCAGATGGTGTTGTCCATCTGAAACCGCTCGGGGCAAATGGCCTGGCAACATTCAAACTCGTGGCGGAGATGTCTCTCGCTCCGAATGGGCCCAATGCGTTCTCCCCAACTCGTGGACCCATTAGTCCACAGGGCATTCTGCGATTCACACCCGACGGGCGGTTTCTGATCTTTTCATCGACTTCAGCAAGTTCATTGTGGGATGTCGCCACCAGGAAGTTCCTATATAACATCGTGATCCCGCCAGTCTTGTTGTATCGCGACAAATTGCAGGCTGAAATCGGTAATGCCGGCGCAGCGAGGCTGGTTGAAACCCAGAATGAGGCACCGTTGTCCGTCACCCTGGTGCCGGGGGCATCCTCTCTTTGGGTGACTGGTAAAGGCAAGTGGGTATTGCTTACTAGTAGCGAAACTCTGAATCAGAGCGATCATTTCAGGCTGTTTGAGTTTCCGGTGGCCGGGGATCCTGGGAAATCTCTGCCGATTGATCCGACGACTTTCCATATCCCAGTGAAGTACACGATTGCTGCTGGTATCCCCAAGGGCCCGATTGATGTCGGGTTCATGCGGCTGCAACCGGTCAGTGATCCGTTTGAAGCTCACCGACTGGAGGCGTCTCCGGATGGCAAAATGGTTTTGGGTGTTGTCCGCACGATTCAGCACAAGCTGGTGGATCGAGGTGCCGACAAGGCGCCTGGGGTCGATGAACTATCGACGCCCCCTTTTCATCTGGCGCTGCTGGACGCGTCGACGCGTAAAGAGCAGGCTGTATTAGTGGATAATTATGATGATCGACTGGGCGTCTTCTCACCCGATGGGAAGCTGGTGGCGTTGCCATCGAGGGACGGAATACGTCTCTGGGACGTCAGCACTCACCAGGAAATTGTGAACGGGGCCAAGCCGGGTGATTCTGTCGCATTTACTCATGATGGCAAGACATTGGGTGTGATGGGCCATGGCAACCTTGCTCTGTACGACATCGCCACCAGCCAACTGCAGCGGGAAATCGACCTGAACCGCGGTCACACAGGCGTACCCCAGCAGGCCGTGTTCTCCCCCACGGCACCGGTGTTTGCCAGTGCGGACTATGATGGCTACCTGCTGTTGCGAGAACTCGAACGCGGCGACGTACTCGTTCGCCGAGCAGCACATACAGCACCCTGCGATGGTGTCGCCTTCTCGCCCGACGGCAAGATCGTGGCAACACTTTCTGTCGAAGAAAAGACGATCAAACTCTGGGAAGTCCCCGCGGATCTCAAAGGTCTCGCCGCACCGGGGAACAACGAATTGCAGGTGATTCGATTCACTCCCAAGCAGCCACCTGAAGTCCCGGCAGACGCCAACGTCGCGACCACTGAACCTGACGTCCCCGCTGCCACCGAGAACCCCAAACCGACGGTCAACAGCGGATCAGCCACAAAACCCACTGGGGCAAAATCCACAGTGGCGAAAACCGCAGTGACAAAGCCGTCGGTGACAAAAAATGGTCGACAGGTCATCACAAACTCGATCGGGATGAAGCTGGTGCAACTGCCGGCCGGCGAGTTCCAGATGGGCGCACCGGCCAGTGATGGCGGCGCTCTTCCCAACGAGCAACCACAGCATCAGGTCCGCATCACCAAACCGTTTGCCATCGGCATGCATGAAGTCACAATCGGCCAGTTCAAATCGTTTGTGGAAGCCACCGGCCACCAGACCGACGCCGAACAGGACGGCATGGGAGCCCAGGGGTATGATGTCGGAAGCCAGCAGGTCATCGAGACCTGGCAGCCGAACTTTACGTGGAAGAGCAACGGATTTCCCCAGTCCGACAACCATCCTGTCATCAATGTTTCGTGGAACGATGCTAAAGCCTTCTGCGCCTGGCTCACCGGCAAAGAGGGCAAGAAGTACCGCCTACCAACGGAAGCCGAGTGGGAATACGCCTGTCGGGCGGGCACCACAACTCTCTATTGGACTGGTGACCCCATACCGAGTCTGGAGGGAGCTGAGAATCTTGGAGACGCATCCTTAAAGCAGAAGTGGAACAAGGCCGAATGGGTTGTCTCCTGGGACGACGGCCACCCTTTCAGCGCCCCCGTCGGCAGCTTCAAGCCCAACCCGTGGGGATTATATGACATGCACGGCAACGTTGCCGAGAGGGTTGAGGACAGGTACGCCCCCAACTTTTACAGCCACAGTCCCGACACTGATCCTCAGGGTTCCTCCACCGGTGAGAACCGCATCGTCCGCGCCGGCAGTTGGTACAACGACTTCTGGCCCCTGCGCAGCACGTTCCGTCTGGGCGAGCATCCCCCAAACGAACGCAACGCCGCCACCGGCTTTCGAGTCGTTCGAGAACCATGAGTCGGCGCGTATAATGCGTATGAAGCTGAATCTCTGCCAGGCGACCGCGCTGAACCACTTCGTCCATGCAAATGTTGAGGTCGTTCGCTGGTTTGCAATCATTCGAGTCGCCACCAGGAAACGCCGAACTCTGTCATCAAAACGCTTGGAAGGATCGGTGGTCTTATTTCTCTATTTGTCAAGCCTCCCACCGTACCAGCTCAATCACTGATCGCACATCTGCGATCGGGTTCCCCGCCCACACCAAGTTGAGACGTCGAAACAGGGATGAAAGGTATCAGTCGGAGAGTCGACCTGAGAAGATCCTACCTCGGTCCGACACACAGTCGATGTGACCGATGCAGCGAACGAATGGCTTACCGGGCCGGAACGACAGTGATGCCGCTGTCAGTGCCGGCATGAGCGTCCAAGGCCACAAGGATGCAAGAGGACACAAGTAGAACTTTTTGTCCAGGTCTTGTTCACGTGGAGTGATTTGATTTGAACGCGGCTGCTTGATGTTAAGTACTAGCAGATGCGGTGCTTATGACAATTACTGTGATGATGCCTTACTGTGTGACAGGACTGATACAGCTTGCGGATGTCAATAAGACAAGTGACACAAGGACCGACAGATCAGAATAATGCACGATATCAATGATTGGGAGATTGGGACTACGATCGATAGGTCACCCTCGGGCCCCCACATTGTCACACTTCCTTTGCGTAAAATAGTTGTTTCAGGCAACTTGCACGGCCAGGACAATCCAGGTAGCGAAGCAAAACTGCCACCCAGCCTACTTTTATGCAAAATCGCTGAGTTTCTCCCAGGATTTCTAGGCCGTGTGGACAAGGAATTGGAGAGAATTTGGTTGACGGAATTTCAGATTTTCTTCGCCTCAATCGGAACACCTGAGCATTGTAATCTTCTGTTCCGCTCGAATTCGTTTTGAATTCTCACACTTTATTGCCTACTCAGCCGCCAAATGCGGGGCTGGGGGAGCTTGGTTAAATTGCAATGAAGGTGACGCCGTGATCGTGGAAGCGGGTAGGCGGGCGCTATATAAACCTTTCGATATCGTAAGGGTGGGTATCACTCGTCGTAGATCGCTGGTGAGTTCATCTGAACTCCAACCCTCCAAATTGTTCTTTGGAACGTTCGAATGCAGGTGAGTTTCGACAAACACTCGCCCACGGATGTCTTACGTTTTCTTCTATTGTCACCATAATCGCCTGCGTTGCGGACAGACTTCGTGCGCGCGGACGGTCAACGTGCGCCCGAATCACTCTTACAGGATTTGCACCGATGCTATTTTCGAATTGGCTTGACAGTCTGTTGAATCATTTTCGTACGAACTCCAGCCGCACGGCGATTAAGAAACGTCGGGTGATTGCGAATCGGCGTCGGTTTTCGACCGAAGAATTGGAGGCTCGGACGCTGCTGACGACATTCGGTCCCGAGCTTTTCGAGGTGAGCATTCTGCAAGCTCCGACGCCGAACAACTCCCTCATCATAGAACCCATCGGGAGCTATGCCAGTGGTACTACCGCGGTGGCGGAAATCGTAGCCCACGACCCGATCACCCAAAGGCTGTTCAGCCTAAATGGTGCGAACAACCGACTGGATGTGCTCGACATCAGCAACCCCACCAATCCCACCAAGATCAATGAGATCTCGCTGGCCGGATTTGGGGCGCTGCCCAACAGCGTGGCAGTGAAGAATGGCGTCGTTGCGGTGGCGATGGAAGCCGCACCCAAGACAGATGTGGGGATTGTCGTCTTCTTCTCAACCGCTGGAGTTTTCCAGAGCCAGGTGACGGTCGGTTCGCAGCCGGACATGCTGACGTTCACACCGGACGGATTGAAAGTCCTGGTGGCGAATGAGGGCGAACCCAATGTTGGCGACACGGTCAATCCTGATGGATCCGTCAGCATCATCAGCCTGACCAACGGCGTACTCAATCCCACCGTGCAGACGGCGACGTTCACCGCGTTCAACGGCCAGGAAGACAAGCTGCGCGGTCAAGGGGTGCGGATCACCGCTGGCAAGAGTTTTTCGGTTGATGCCGAGCCGGAATACATTGCCGTCTCGCCAGATGGCACCACGGCTCGCGTGACGTTGCAAGAGAGCAATGCGTTCGCGGTGCTGGACCTGACCACGAACACGATCACCTCGATCCAGGCGCTGGGGTTGAAAGATTTCAGCACCGGCACACCGGTCGTGACGACGTACGACTTCGACACCAGCACACTTCCAGTAATCGGCACGACAGCGACCGGTCAGGACCTGAAGCTCGGCGGGTTCTCCGGCCTGCATTTCGAAGGGACCAACCCCGGTAACGGCAACCTGAAGTTCATCGTCAATACCGACCGGGGACCGAATGGGGAACCGGGCGACTCAATTCCCGGCATTCCCGGACTGGAACGGCCATTCGCACTGCCGGACTTCACTCCGGAACTGGTGCGGTTCGAACTCAATCAGGCCACCGGCCAGATCACAATCACCAGCCGGATTCAGTTGAAGGAAGCCGATGGCACGACGCTGCTCTCCGGACTGCCGAACCTGCAGGCTGCAGCGCAGGGGACTCCCTACACCGATGAAGTGGGTGTGGACCTCTTTGGCGTGCAACTCCCCAACGACCCCCTGGGCGCGGACCTGGAAGGCATTGTCGTCGCCCCAGACGGCAGTTTCTGGCTGCCTGACGAGTACCGGCCAGCAATCTACCACTTTGATGCGACCGGCAAGCTGCTCGACCGGTTCGTGCCGCAGGGCACCGCAGCCGCAGCTGGCCAGCCTGTCGGTACATTCGGCACCGAAGCCCTGCCGGCGGTCTACGGTCAATTCCGCAGGGCCAACCGCGGGTTTGAAGCCATCGCGATGGAGGGCACTAAGATTTACACCTTCATCCAGACGAATCTCGATAACCCCACTGGCTCCGCCGCAGTCCGAAACAACGGCGTGATCCGCATCGTGGAGTTCGAAACCACGACCAACACCGTCACGGGTGAATATGTCTACGTGATGCGAGATACGACCGGCGCCGGCACCGCCAAGACCGACAAGATCGGCGACGCCGTGTCGCTCGGGGGGGGCAAGTTCCTGGTCGTCGAGCGAGACGACCGCACCACGACCGACTCCAACAAATTGATCTACGAGATCAATCTGACGGGCGCCACCAACGTCACGGGCACCCCGATCGCCATCGCGACCGCGGGAATGACGCTGGAGAGTCTGTCTCCAGCCGGTTTGGCGACGAACGGCATCCGCCCGGTCAACAAGCGGTTGGTCGTGAACGCCGCCGCCATCGGTTACACCGGCGTTGGCAAACTCGAAGGGCTGGCCGTGATCGATAGCGACACGATCGCCCTGATCAACGACAACGACTTCCAGATGGCTGGCGCCATCGTCGGCAACGGTTCGGCACCAGTCAACCCGAATCCGGATCCCATCCGCCTGGGCCTAATCGACTTCACCGGCGGCAACGGTCTGGACGGCAGCGATCGCGACGTGGATGGAACTCAGGCCGGCGGAGGTAAGATCAGCATCAATCAGCAGCCGGTGTTTGGCATGTACATGCCCGATGGCGCGGCCGCTTATTCGGTCGGTGGCAAGAACTACTTCATTACCGCCAACGAAGGGGATTCTCGAGAAGACTTTACTTCGGGTGAGGAACGCCGGATCGGAGCCGCCGGTTATGTGCTGGATCCCACCGCATTCCCCAACGCCGCGGCACTGAAGAACAATGCTGTGCTGGGACGGCTCACGAGTTCCGCGTTGGACGGGGATTTGGACGGCGACGGCGACTTCGACCGCATCCAGATCTACGGCGCGCGTTCGTTCACAATCTGGGACGCGGCCGGCAACCGGATCTTCGATTCCGGCGACGCTCTGGAGCAGATTAGCGCGGCCCAGTTCCCCGCATTCTTCAACAGCGACGGCGCGGCCGCGTCGTTCGATACCCGCTCGGACAACAAGGGTCCCGAGCCGGAAGGGGTTGCGATCGGCGTCATCGACGGCCGGACCTATGCGTTTGTTGGCCTCGAACGGGTGGGGGGCTTCATCACCTTCGATGTGACCGATCCACTCCATCCGCAGTTTGTCACGTATACGAACCCGGCCACCAATGCGCCAGGGACTCCGGGCCAGACCGATCTCTCGCCGGAAGGGATCATTTTCATCCCCGCTGCCGCCAGCCCCACTGGCCAGCCGTTGGTGGTCACGGGCAACGAAGTCAGCGGCACCGCCACGATTTATTCGATTATCGTGAACACCGCCCCGACAGCGGGCACGCTGAACAACGTCTTGGTTCGGCAGGGTGCCGCTCCGAATGTCGTCGATCTTTTCGGAGCGTTTAGCGATGCCGATACCGCAGACGAGGATCTGGTTTACACGGTGTCGTCCAATTCGAATCCTCTGCTCTTTTCCAGCGTGCAAATCGTTGGCGGACAACTGTCGCTGAACTATGACCCGACGAAATCTGGCATCAGCGTTATCACCGTGACTGCCGAGGATGCCGGCGGACTATCCGTCGAGACCAGCTTTACGGTGACCGTCAACTACACGCTGCAACTGCTCCATGCCTCTGACATGGAAGCCGGCCTGGCCGCGGTGCAGGATGCACCCAACTTTGCCGCCGTGGTCGATTTCTTCGACAACCTCTTTAGTAACACACTGATTCTCTCGTCGGGCGACAATTTTATTCCAGGCACGTTCTTCAATGCCGGCGGTGATCCCGCTCTGAATGCATTGCTGGGTGGCACTGGGGCAGCATCCGTGGGACGAGCCGATATTGAAATCCTGAACCGCATTGGCATCGAGGCCTCCGCGTTCGGGAATCACGAGTTCGACGCAGGCACCCGAGAAGTTCGCAACATCATTGCCGCAGCGGCGCCTTGGGGCGGTGCTCAGTTCCCGTACCTCAGCTCCAATCTCAACTTCACGACGGACGCCAATTTCAACGGATTGACTCGTGCTGGAGGACTGGAGTCCAACACGATTAAGGGCCGAGTCGCCCCTTCGGCAATCATCACGGAAGGGGGCCAGAAGATCGGCGTTGTCGGCGTGACCACGCCGATGCTCGCGAGCATCTCATCGCCGGGATCAGTGGGAGTCAGCCCCGCGAATGCGGAAGACATGGCTGCCTTGGCGGCCATCGTGCAGCCAGCGATCGACGCACTGATCGCCAGCGGAACAAACAAGATCATCGTGATGTCTCACTTGCAGCAAATCAGCTATGAGCAAGCCTTGGCGCCGCTGCTGCATGGTGTCGATATCGTGATTGCCGGTGGTTCGAATACGTTGTTGGCCGACGCGACTGATCGCCTCCGTGCCGGAGACTCCGCCGACGGAAGTTATCCCCTCTCGTTCACAAATGCGGATGGCGACGCCGGCCTGATCGTCAACACCGACGGTAATTATAGGTACGTCGGTCGCCTGGTGATCGAATTCGATGCCCAGGGGAAATTGCTGCCGGGCAGTTATGTGACGGCAGAGAGCGGGGCCTATGCGACCGACAATCAGGGGGTTCAAGATCTGTGGGGCAATCTGAACGATCCGTTCCTCCCGGGGACGAAGGGAGCAGCGGTTAAACAAGTGACCGACGCCGTCGCCAGCGTGATCAATACGAAGGATGGAATCATTTACGGTCACACCGACGTCTACCTGAATGGACTGCGGGCCGAAATTCGGACGGAAGAGACCAATCTCGGCAACCTGACCGCGGATGCGAACTTGGCCCGGGCTCAGGCGACTGACCCTACGGTGACCGTGTCGATTAAGAACGGTGGCGGCATCCGAGACTCGATCGGTTCGACCGAAGACGTCCTGGACGATGAAGGAAATGTCATCGACGTCAACCGCGTGGCGACAGTTGCCAACCCGGCGGCTGGCAAGAACGCTGGAGACATCTCACAACTCGACATCGAGAATTCACTGCGGTTCAACAATAGCCTGTCGATGATCACAGTCTCGGCGGCCAACCTGAAGCGCCTTCTGGAACATGCCGTCGCCGCGACCGCACCTGGCGCGACGCCCGGCCAATTCCCGCAGATTGGCGGCATTGCCTTCAGCTTTGACACCACGCAAACCGCACAGGTGCTGACTGGAGGCGCCGGCATCGCCACGGTGACCATTGAAGGCAATCGCATTCGCAACCTCGCCCGCATCGACGAGAATGGCTTGGTGGTGGAGAAGATCGTCGAGAACGGTGTCGTGGTGGGTGATCCCAACCGCCAGTTCCGCATCGTGACTCTCAGCTTCCTGATTGACGACGGTGACAACAATGGTTTGGGCGGCGACAACTACCCGTTCCCGACATTCGGCACCAATCGAGTCGATCTCGGCGTGGGCGAGCAAGCAGCACTGAGCAACTACTTGCAGGACGAATACCCGGTCAATGGTCCGGCCTTTAACACCCCCGATACGTCGGCGGCTCTCGACACCCGCATTCAGAATCTGGGAGCACGCAACGATACGATCTTCACTAACACGGCGCCGTCGGCAGTTGCCTTGGAGAACACTGTCACCACGTTGCCCGAAGGCACGGATACCGCCACGGCAATCAAGGTGGCAGATATCGTTGTGACCGATGATGCGCTTGGTACCAACACGCTCAGCCTCGGCGGAGCGGATGCGGCAAGCTTTGAGATTGTCGGCACTGAACTGCGGTTGAAGGCCGGGACCGTCCTGGACTTCGAGACGAAGACCACGTACGCCGTGACGGTCAATGTGGATGACGCCGCGGTGGGCGGCGCGGTGGATGCGTCGGTGAACTATACCCTGACCATTACCAATGTCAGCGACGCACCAGTCGTGACGGTGGGACCTGGTTCAACGCCGTCCGTAAAGGGTCGCGAGGTCATCATCGCTCCGTCGGCGACACTCCAGGATCAGGACACGGCGGACTTCAACACGGGTAAGATTAAGGTATCCATTGTCGCGGGAGTGAAAACGCGTGATCGCGTGCGAGTCGCCACCAACGGCAAGGGTGCCAACAAATTGCAGGTCACGAAGTCAGGAGCGTTGATGCTCGGTAAGCAAGTCATCGGAACCGTCACCGGTGGAGTCGCCGAAACTCCGCTGGAAATCACATTCAATAGCAGTACGTCGACTGAATTTGCCCAGCGAGTCTTGAAGAACATTTCGTTCCAGAGCCACAAGCGGGATCGCGGCACCCGGACGATACAATTCGAAGTCATCGACGAGACCGGACATGGGAGCGATCCCGTGACCAAGGATGTCGTCGTGAGTTGATTGATCGTATCGTTTTGCCGCACCTCGCACTGCGACGTCGAACAAAGTGTCGGACAAGACAAAATGCCGTGGCAGGGAAGCTGCCACGATTGCCAAGTATTCGCCGGCCTGAGGCAAGCAAACAATTGAACTCGGCAACATCAATGGGATAAAGGTGTTACAAGGTTTTCCTGTCAATTTCCCGATTCCGCTGAACACACGGGTTTCGTCTAGACCAAACGCGTAAATCTCATGGGGTAAAAGACTAACATCCCTTCATCGAGATCGATGAAGGGATGTTTAATCTTAAAGTGGAGGCGGGAGGACACCAATAGAACTTTTTCTGACCGGGGTCACTGGACTGGATGCATCCCATCTGTTGCTAATTCAAGACCTGTCCAATCGAGTAGGACTCACAAACTAAGGCGTGGCAGAACGTCTTCTCCAACTGCCAGACGAAATGAATTGTATTGTCTGATCTTCTATCATAACTCATGCAGCATCTCCGGAAGAAGCGATGCTCCCGAAATGGACTTACACATGTGTTACGCAACCTGTTGGACAATGCCAGTCGTTTCACTCGACACCGCTTTGTTGTGAATGCCAGCCATTCTCCGACCGGAACGACCATCGATGTCGATGATGACGGCCCCGGTATTCCTGAGGCTGATCCTGGACGAGTCTTTGAGCATTTTGTGCGGCTCACAGAAAACGATTCCGGCGTCGGATTGGGACTCGCCCCGGTCAATCGAACTATCATGAATCACAATGGCACCGTATCAGTGTTACAAAGTCCGCTTGGAGGCTGTCGCATCCGGACTTGTTGACCGAAGAAATCGTGACTTTGGCCTCCTTCTTGCAGGTCTCAACGTGGCTCATTGGTTTGCAGAATAAGACACCATTCGACTCATTGCTAATTTTCACAGTGACCTGCCAAGGAATTAGGTCAGTCTATGCAGAATCGTTTCCGGTAGTCGTTAGGAGCGACCTTCACGATTCGGTGGAATGAACGTCGCATCGAGTCCGCGCTGCCGAAGCCGCAGGCGGTGGCGATTGTTTCGAGTGGTTCGTCGGTTTCCTCAAGGCGGCGGCGGGCGGCATCGACTCGCAGTTTTTCGACGAGGGCTGCGGGGGTCTGTCCGGTCTCGCTACGGAAAACACGGGAGAAGTTGCGGAGGCTCATGTGGACTCTGTCGGCCATCGTTTCCACCGAGAGATTGCTGGCGAGGTTGTCAGTGACCCACGCGATGAGTTCGTTGATCGAGTTCCGCTCTGCCTGTTGAGACTCCAACGTGGCGCTGAACTGGGATTGGCCACCGGGACGGCGCATAAAGACAACAAGGTAGCGAGCACAGTTGAGGGCCATCGCTCGCCCCAAGTCTTCCTCCACCAGAGCTAATGCCAGGTCAATCCCCGCTGTGACCCCGGCTGAAGTATAGACGTTTCCATCTTTCACGAAAATCGAATCGGGCTGGACATTGACGTTGGGGAAACGCGCGGCGAGTTCGTCGGTTCCGCGCCAATGGGTCGTCGCTTTCTTTCCGTCGAGTAATCCGGCTGCCGCGAGGAGCATCGCCCCACCACAGATCGATACGATGCGGCGAGAACGTCCTGCCAATCGACGCAACACAGTCAATGAGTGTGCCGACGGTGGCGATTGCCAACTCATGCCAGCGGCTGGAACCATCAGCGTGTCGATGGCACCTCGGCATTTGGATGCCGATTGTTGGCTCGCCATCGAAATGCCTCCGAAAGAGAGAATCGCTGCGGAATCGTCGCCGCTGACCAGTTCCAGTTCATAGGGCGGCGTTTCATCGTTCGCCAGCGTGTTTGCGAGATTGAGTACATCCCAAGGGCCGATTAGATCGAGCAGGACGACTTGGGGGAAAGCCAGAAACACAATACGCCTCGTCTCATTTGCCTTACGGCTACTTTCGCGTTTCATCGTCGATTCCTCATGGGCGTCACCTCAATCCAGAATGGCCGTAACTGTCGGAACATTGTCATTTACGCCATTCGCGAAGTCAATAAGATTTAGCTGGTGATGAGACTCACGCCCGAAACGCTGACTGCGTCAAGGCAAAGTCGATTCTCTGGTCAACGATCAAGATCTGTGTGTGCAATCTTTAGACAACAAGGAGTTCGAGATGAATCGACGTGACTTTGGTGGATTGGTGGCAGGAACAGCAGTCGCGGGGATCGCCGGAACGGGGATCGCAGCGGACGAGAAGGCGGTCGTGCAAGTGAGTGAGGACCAGTTGCCTGTTATGCACACGGGACGCCGGCCTGAAATCGCCATGCTCATCTATCCAGGACTTACGATCATGGACATGCTAGGTCCGCATACGGCACTGGCACCTGCTTGCAATGTCCACTTGGTATGGAAGAACTCCAGACTTTTGAAGTCTGATACTGGCGTTGTCCTACAGCCTTCTATGTCGCTTGCTGACTGCCCAAAGGAGCTTGACGCGATCTTCGTGGGAGGTGGGCCAGGCCAACTTGAGGTTATGAAAGATGCAGAAGTACTGCGGTTCATGGCCGACCGTGGTTCAAGAGCAAAGTGGGTGACCTCCGTTTGTACGGGTTCACTGATTCTTGGGGCGGCGGGTCTGCTCAAAGGGTACAAGGCGACCAGTCACTGGGCTGCTCACGAGGCACTGGCGATGTTTGGCGCAACGCCCGTGGCGGCGAGGGTCGTAACTGACCGCAATCGGGTCACCGGTGGTGGTGTGACTGCCGGAATCGACTTCGGATTGACGTTGCTCGCCAGCATGCTCAGCGAAGACATCGCGAAATTGAGTCAGCTGGGAATGGAATACGATCCCGCGCCCCCGTTTGACGCAGGATCGCCAAAGAAGGCAGGCGAAAAGATCACGAAAATGGCGTTGGATTGGATGGCACCAGTCATGGCGAAGATGGTCCCGGCCTGCGCTGCTGCCGCTGCGGAGATGAATCGATACGCCCCAAAGCCGTGATGCCCGTCCAGCTTGGGTCACTCCGATTCAGAACAAAGGGGAGTGGCCAATCGTCACATCAAGACACAGCCGAACCCTTTGAGTCGTTCGGCAAGTGTGTGATCAACCAACAACTCGAACACAAAGGAAATAAACATGTCTGATGAGAATACCGCCCGATGGGACACAGGAACCTCGCCGCTCCAGATCGGAATGCTGCTCTATCCCGGCTTCACTCTGCTGGACTTAGCAGGCCCACAAACGGCATTGGGCCTGCACGGAAAGACACATCTCATCTGGAAAAACATGGAGCCGGTCCCGACTGACATGGCCGTATCGATGAACCACACGATCACGTTCGCCGACGTTCCCGATAATCTGGACTTGCTGTTCGTACCGGGCGGCTTCGGAACGAACGCTGTCATGCAAGACCAGGAGATTCTGGAGTTCTTAGCACGAGCTGGTTTGACAGCCCGTTACATCACTTCGGTCTGTACTGGCTCAGTGATCCTCGGAATGGCTGGCCTACTGAACGGCTATCGCGCTGCCACGCATTGGGCATTCTATGAACCATTGGAAGCCCTCGGCATTGAGGCAAGCCACGAGCGAGTCTGTGTCGATCGGAATCGCATCACAGGCGGTGGCGTCACCGCTGGCATCGACTTTGGACTCACGGTCATTTCCGCAATCAAGGGCCAGGATGCCGCTGAATTCACGCAACTGGCATTGGAGTACGATCCTCAACCTCCGTTCAACGCCGGTCATCCACGCACGGCGAGAAAGGAGATCGTTGACATGATCTCCGGCCCCAAGGGCATCATGGGCGAAATGACCCCGGCAGCAGTCGAAATTGCAAAGGCTCACAAACGCCGCTTGAGATAGGAGATGAAGTCATCCCAACAGCTACTGGATCTGAAGAAACGAACTCACTGCTATGCGAATTTCAATCACTGATCTTCGAATCGTGCTGGCTATCGAGGGACTCTCTTTCCTGTTGCTACTCCTCGTGGCGATGCCGCTGAAGTACGTCGCCGGGATAACGCTAGGCGCAGTCCCAAACGATCGCATCTGCAGATCCTGATGCTACGCGTTTCAGGAGAGCACAGGATAGCTTGTGTAACCGGCAGCGCCTCCTCCGTAGAAAGTCGTTGGGTCCGGTTCATTCAGAGGGGCTCCGAGTTGCAACCGCCTTGGCAGATCGGGATTGGCGATAAAATGGCGCCCATAAGCGATAGCGTCGGCCCGGCCGCTGCGCACAGCTTCTTCGCCGGAAGGTCCGTCGAAACCGCCATTAGCCACGTAAACGCCGTGCCAGTTGTGTCGCAACCGGGCGAACAGGGAAGCGAATTCCGGCGATGGCGGGACGTCGCCGGGCGACGCTTCCACGACGTGCAGGTATCCCAGACCCAGGGCCGACATTGCCGCGACTGCCGCCATGAAGGTGCTCTCGGGGGCCTTGTCGCTCATATCATTGAAGGTTCCTCGCGGGGATAACCGCACACCGATGCTCGAGGGCGTCCAGACCTCGCAAACAGCCTGCGCGACTTCCGACAAAAACCTGATTCTGTTTTCTACTGATCCGCCATATTCGTCGGTTCGCTGATTGGTTCCTGACTGAAGAAATTGGTCGATCAGGTAACCGTTTGCCGCATGAATCTCAACCCCATCGAATCCGGCTTCCTTAGCATTACGGGCGGCTACTCGGAAATCAGATAATGTCTCCTTGATACCCGACAACGTCAACGCGACAGGCTCCGAAACCTCTGCCCGACCTGTGGCAATGAACGTCTGGCTATTGGCTCGGATTGCAGATGGAGCAACAGGCTGCGCGTTGTTTGGCAGCAAGGAAGAATGAGAGATTCGGCCGACATGCCACAACTGTAGGAAGATTCGTCCGTTTTGCCCATGCACGGCATCGACAATGTTTCGCCATGCGCGGACCTGCTGAGGCGAATGAATGCCCGGCGTATTCACGTACCCCTTTCCCATTGGGGAGATTTGAGTCGCCTCTGTGATGATGAGACCTGCTGATGCACGCTGCGAGTAGTATGTCGCCGCAAGTTCGCTATGCACGCCATCTGGATTGGCGCGGTTTCGCGTCGTCGGTGCCATTAAGACGCGATTTGGTAGGGTCAGCGACCCGAGTTGGACTGATTCGAAAAGCCTGTTCATTCTGTTCTCCTGTTGATGGTTTCAGCTTCGTCCGAAATCATTGGTCTCGAATCTCGTGCGAGATCCAAAATGGTTTCGACTGGCCATTGGTCGTATGCATGCTTACCGTAATGTGCGGCCGTGATGCGGCCATCCGAAGCGACTAAGAACTCCGCAGGCAGTCCCAACGGACCATCCGCGATCTTCAGCCCGAAGTTGCCCCGAAAAATGCTGGCCAAGGCGGCCCGGATGGCGGCCAGACTGAAGACTCTCCAGGATGATTCCACTCCGAATTGGCGGTAATAGTGTTTTTCGCGGTCTCCGACGGCATCAAAAGGGAGATCGTCGTGAAAGGCGGCCACATCTGCATTTGATGAGTGGAAGAACAAAACCTCGCGTATGCCCAAAGCATCAAGCTGCGCTTTCCCCCGCCGAAGTGCGGCGATGTGGGTGTTGCAAATCGGACATCCTGCAAAGCGCCGGAACTGGATGTGGGTATAGCGAACGCCGGACACCGGAATCGTCAGAGCCGTCCCTTTCGATGTAGTGACCGTCAATCGAGGAAAGACATCCCCGGCTTTGTATTTCATGAGCCTGCTCCGCGCTATGACCGAAAATGGTTGGGTTCAAAGTCTGTCATTGAGTCGGCTTATCGCTACCCGTCTCTGCTCGGCGCTCATTCCACACAGCAAAAGCTGTGAGCAACGCGAGGAGGAGAACGACGACGGGAATCACAGGCGGCTTGATACCGAGCGGAAGAACGCCAGCAGGCACTTGAGGCTGTATGTGGACATAGATCGCAGTGCTCATCTGAACAAATAGCATCGAACACGCGAGCAGCAGGAGTCGATCTCTGCTCTTTGCGGTCAACGATCTCCAAAGCCAAGGCAGTATGAACAGGCACCCGACGACGATTTCCCCCAGTTTGCCCGCGAGAATCGCCTCGTGGGGTAGATGACTCTCGTGAATCTGGATATCAAACCATCCACGGAAGGGTTGGAAGAATTTGAGGATTCCGAACATGAACATCAGAACGCCCAGGAACAGCGATAAAGCCTTGCTTAGGCGACGACACATTTGTCATTCTCCACGTTCCCCGTTTGTAAACATTCCATCGCCAGCCCAAGGGCCATTTTTCGGAATTGGCGCTGATCTGTGTTCAAGTTAAGCCTCGGATTGAAACGCCTGATCCAATTCAGTCGGGGAAATGTGGTCCAAATAGTTGCTCATCGTCTTGAGAGCGACTCCGATCAATACCTCAAGTACCTGTTCCTTTTGATACCCGGCAGCAAGAAAGCTCTCCATGACTTGCGTACGCACGTGTCCGCGTTGAGAAACGATCTCTTTCGTGAGAGCGACAAGTGCGTTTAGCTTTGGATCGGTTACGGGTTGGCTGGACCTCACTGCCGAAACAACCTCAGCCGGCACATGCATGAAAGCTTTCAGCACCGTGCTGTGTGCGGCTGTGCAGTATCCGCAACTATTCTCGACGCTGGCGGCGAGGAGAACGATCTGTCGCTCCACTGCACTTAGACTTCCCTTATCAAAAGTCTTTTCCAACCCAAGGTAGCCCTCAAGCAAAACAGGAGAGTTTGCAAACACTCCAAAGAGGTTCGGAATGAACTTAAACCCCTTTTGGATATTTTGGAGAAACGGACGAGACATCTCAGGGGCGGTTTCCAGGCCGAGCGGAGTAAAAAGACTGCTTTGAGTGTTCATCATGCGAGGTTTCCTTTAGTGGGGCTAGCCAAAACAGACAGACACATCTGTCTGTTTCCGTGAGCAATATAGACAGACATGTCTGCCTTCGTCAAGATGGGTGGCATGAAAAAGCGAAAGAAAGCCGATCCGCGTGCGAGAATCCTGGAAGTTGCCAACCGCCTCTTCTACGCGGAAGGGGTACGTGCAACTGGCACCGAGAAAATCATGGCCGTCGCCGAGGTCGCAAAAGCGACGTTCTATCGGCATTTCGAAAGCAAAGATGCCCTCGTGCTCGCCTACCTCGACAGAAGCGCTCAAGCGTTTTGGGACTATCTCATGAGCCCTACCCCTCCGGGAGATGTGCATGAGGCTCTGATCAAAATCGACCGGCTAGCGAATCATCCTGATGTCACCGGCTGTCCATTCCTACTGATAGCTGCAGAGTACCCCGACATTGCTCATCCTTTCCATCGTCGCGCGATTGAGCAAAAAGACAAACTGCTTGCTTATCTCATTGACCTGTTAAAGCCCTTCGCGATTGATCGAACGGTGGCGGCAACGAAGCTACTTACCATCATTGATGGTGCGCTCTCCTTGCGAACGGTCTACGGAGCTTCGAAGGAGATTCCGCTTCTCTCGTCTGCCGAGGCACTACTCAAGAGCTTTGAGTGAAGGCGCTCCCCCAAGACTACCCACGACTCACCTTCCACGAGCGGTTCACCTTGCGGACTCGGCGTACCTTCGTGACCAAGGAACTGAGAATGAGAACGGGGAGTCACCGTGCGTCCTCTTGCATCCTCGACGTGTACTAGTCGATCGCCATCAATTCCAAGCGGTCCGACATGAACTCGAGAGAACCTCTCGCCAGCGTGAAGTGCAAAGGCAATGGGAGGCCGTTGCATTGGCACTTTGCTGACCTACTTTGGCAGTTCCAGCCCGAGGCTCTTCATCGGATACTTTGCGTAGGTGCCAGCATGGTCGTTCAACATTGAGACAACCGCTGTCAGGCCCCACTCGAAGTAGCGATGTCCAGTGCTGCGCTGCTCCTTGGGGTCCATGTACAAGTTGTAGACCCAGGGCCAGACTGCTTTGCTGAGTACCGATTCGTCCAGATTCTTCATCGGTCCGGCTGACTGATAGACCTTCGTGTGGACTTTGTACTCCATCCATCGAACCGCCGTCAGTTCCTTTTCCGAGTACATGAACACGCACTGTCGAGCCGATTCGCCTTCATCGGCGAGTAGAAAGCCTGATTGGTCAACGCCGTCGATGTACCGCTTGTCGGAAACGCGATTGGTTTCTCCGGCGATCGCCAGCGACGTGTTGAACAAATCCATCAGGTCGAAGAGACCGTCGCTGGCGGGACGGGGTGCGATCATGCCCGGCCAATAGGCGATACCCGGTACGCGAACGCCGCCTTCCCAAGTCGTCCCTTTGCCGCCGCGCCACGGGTTGTAGCCACCATCCGGCCAAGTATCTTCGTTGGCACCGTTGTCGGAGGTGAAGAAGACGAGCGTGTTCTCAGCCTGATTCGTCTCTTTCAAAGTTTTCATCAAGCGACCGACGATGTCATCTACCTCAACGATGGCGTCCTTGTAAGGAAAGCCAGCCGGACTCTTTCCCTTGTAGCCGGTGGCGGGATAGTTGTCGTTATGGACCTTCGAGAAGGCGTGGACGAGGTAGAACGGTTTCTTTTCGGTCGCACTGCGCTTGATGAAGTCCACAGAGTAATCGGCGAACATCTGGTCGGAGTTGCCCACCTGATCGATGGTCTTGAACTCCATGACGGTACGAGTTGGCTTTCCTTTCTCTCCTGCAGTGACGACGGGCAGAACCAGTTTTCGCAGTGCTGCCAGCCGCTCCGGACGGAGTACCAAGTCGGGATAAAGTCGTTCGTCGATTGCCTGCGTGATCTCGGAATTTACCGCGAGGATGCCCAGGTATTCGTCGTAACCGACTTCGTGCGGACGAGTTCCTTCCGGTTCGCCGACGTGCCATTTACCAGAAATCGCGGTTTTATATCCAGCGGCGGAAAGCAACTTTGCAGCCGGCTCTTCGTCCGCCCACGGGTTCACCTTCATTTGCTCTCCAGCCATCAGCGGGCGGGTCAACCCAGTCCGAGCGGGAAAGCGTCCTGTCATCAATGCTGCACGGGTCGGAGTGCATGTCGACTGGGCATAAGTCGAGGTGAGATTCAGTCCGCCTCGTGCCAGCGAGTCGATATGCGGAGTCGGCGCACCAACTGCCACTCCACCGCCGTTGACCCCGATATCGCCCCAGCCCATGTCATCCACAACGATGATCAGGATATTCGGTGCACGGCCAGTCTTTGCCTTGAGTGTGGCGAGCTTGTCCCTGGCAGCTTTCTCTTGAGCAGAATGTGGAATCGCCGGTTCCAAGTGAGCCGCGACTCGCACTGTCTTATCAAACGGATTCTTCGCCTGCTCGGCACAGCAAGTCGATGCATTTGTAAAGCACAACACGGCTGCGAACAGCAGACAATAGCCTCGAAATGGGCGTTCGATTTTCATAATCTTCTCCTCCATGTGGTGAGTGGCATAACGCATTAACATGTAAGTGGCAATAACATAAAATGGCCATGAAGAGCAATAAGTTACGGGGACTTCTTGCTCAACTCGAAGACGACCTTTTCGATCTTGCCAGTGAACTCGAATTGCCCTTTGTAGTCGGGGCTGACGGGGGTAATCGAGTCGCGACCGACCTCGAACGGTTCCAAACCGTGGCGGAACGATGATCGCTTGAGCGTCCCTTCGCCGATGTGCTTATCGTTGGCAAACATCTTGAGAGTGCCACCCCCTTCTACCGAACCGTCGGGAGTGAACTCCGCCTTCAGTGCGATCTTGCCTTCAGGAAGAGAGTCCGTACCAGTGATGGTCGCGTCAGCAATTTCGAAAAACGTGTAGCGAAACACCGGCTTGCTGTCTTTCAGGTAGAGCGACCAGCCCGCCGAGAAGGCTCCGCTACAGGCAATGACGCCCTCGGCTCCGCCCTTCGGTATTTCAATGTTGGCGGTGATCGTGTGCGCTCGCGGGAAGGTCTGCGGGCCGATCGGTTCCGGCAGCGCGACGTTGTTGCCGAAGTAGGTCCAGCTCGTCTTTTGCTCACCGGCAGTTCGCAATTTCGGATCGAATCGTTCGGCGAAGCGCGAGTCGAGCGGAAATACGTCGTACTTCATCGCCTCTTCGATGAACTTCGCCTTCAACTCTTCGAGCTTCTTCGGGTTCTTCGAGGCTAGGTCGTTGGCCTGACTGAAGTCGTCGTCGATGTTGTAGAGTTCCCACGGAGCGGTCAGGAATCCGTCACCTCGTCCTGCGGTCTGCCACGGCAAGCCGTACGCGCTGCACGCCACCCAACCGTCGTGGTAGATAGCGCGGTTTGTGGCCATTTCGAAATACTGTGTCGTCCGCCGGTCCTTCGCCTTGGCATCATCAAACGAGTAAACCATCGAAACGCCTTCGATCGGTTTCTGCGGGATACCGTTCACGACCTTCGGCTCAGGGATCTGACAGGCTTCCAGGATCGTCGGCACGACGTCAATGACGTGGTGGAACTGATCGCGACGTTCGCCCTTCGACTTGATGCCCTTGGGCCAGTGGACAATCATCGGATTGCGAGTGCCACCGAAGTGACTGGCGACCTGCTTCGTCCACTGAAACGGGGCGTTCATTGCCCACGCCCAGCCAACCGGGA
>JAKFVC010000038.1 GCA_021732415.1 Planctomycetaceae bacterium | reverse complement strand
CCTCACCCCCGACCCCTCTCCCCGGAGTACCAGGGCGAGGGGAGCCAGTATCACTCTTATTTTGCCCCGCAATCCACCTCCAATGGATTCATCAAACTCACTCTAAACTTCCAACAAAATCCGTGAAGGATTCTCCATGCATTCCTTGATTCGCTTGAGGAACGTCACCCCTTCACGGCCATCGACCAGGCGATGATCGTAGGTCAGGGCGACGTACATCATCGAACGAATCACGACCTGGCCGTTGATCGCCATCGGCCGGTCTTGAATCGCATGCAGACCCAGGATTCCACTTTGGGGAGGATTGACGATCGGCGTCGACAGCAGCGAGCCATAGATGCCGCCGTTGCTGATCGTGAACGTGCCGCCTTGCAGTTCTTCCGGCTTGATCAAATTGTCTTTGGCACGCTTGCCGAAATTCTCGATCGTCTTTTCGACTTCAGCGAAGCCCAGGGTCTCGGCGTTGCGGATGATGGGGACTACCAGGCCCTTACCGCCCCCCACCGCGACACCGATGTCGTAGTAGTTGTGATAGATGATTTCGTTGCCGCGAATCTCGGCGTTGACCGCGGGAATCAGCTTCAAGGCCTCGACGGCCGCCTTGACGAAGAACGACATGAAGCCGAGTTTGACGCCGTGTTTCGTGAGGAAACCGTCTTTGAATTCGCTTCGCAGAGCCATGACGTTGGTCATGTCGATCTCATTGAACGTCGTCAGCAAGGCAGCGTTCGACTGGGCTTCCACCAGGCGTTTGGCGATGGTGCGACGCATCATCGACATCGGCACCGCTTCCTCCTGGCGAGCACCACCGGCAGCGGCCAAGGGCTGGAGAGCTGTTGTCGGTGCGGCTGGAGTCGTGTGCTGAATAACATCCCCAACGAGAACCCGGCCACCAGGACCGGTTGCAGTCACTTGGCCAGCGGTCAGTCCGCGATCAGAAAGTTCGCGGGCGGCGGCCGGCATCACAATCGGCGCACCATCTTTTTTCGGAGCGGCGGGCGGGGTTACGACAGGTGCAGGACCGGGGGGCGGCTTAGGGCTGCCACCAGCAGGTGCTTTGCCGTTCGGGTCAATCTGCGCGACCACAGCATCGACCAAGACCATCTCGCCGGGTTTGCTCAAAATCTTCGAGAGGATCCCCGCCGACGGTGCGGGAATCTCGGCATTCGACTTCTCGGACTCAACGATCAAGACGTTTTCGTCTTTGTTGACCCAGTCGCCCTCTTTCTTGAGCCATTCACCGATCTGGACTTCTTTGATTGATTCCCCCATGCTGGGGACCTTCAGTTCCACTGCCATGATTCACAGACCTTACTGATTGGAATGAATCGTCGAGAGCGGGATCGCGATTTTTGAGTGCAAAAGGCCGTAACAGCCTGCTCAGTGTCCCTAAATTCAACGAGCAACAGCATGACAAAACCCTCGGCGGCGGTAACAGCGGACCGAAAATCTTACCGCGCCGTAATTTTTCACGGCGCAAACCGCCATGACTGACCTACTTCGGCCAATTCTGGAGGTTAATCGGCACTCGCGGGAATTGCAATCAAGGGGAACCGGTTGGGAGTCCTTGATGGCGAGTAAACGGTGAATTACCTTCACAATCCGTATCAACGTTGGCTTTCAACATCAGGATCAACTATTGGACGTTGTGTTTTGTCGGTGAATCGAATTGTCCGGGGCCTCACGGCACCCGGCCCGCCAGATTATTCTGTTTTGTATTGATCCAACCTAATTCGTTGGGGCGGACTTGCGTCCGACTTGTCCGCACCAATTCTAGGGCGTGTCCAATTTTTGACGTCAACCGGTAACGTATCCCATGTCTGATCCCTCAAATGGTCCCACTCGCCCAGCCATTCTTGGTGGCGAAGCGGTACGCCCATCGGGGCCGCCGGACTGGCCGTTGCGTGATGAGGCCGTGCTGGACGTTCTCAAGCTGGCTTGGGAGTCAGGGACCTGGGGCCATTACCACGGCGGACACGTTAAGCAGTTGAGCGACCGTGTGTCTCGAATGCTGGCCGTCGAACACGTCATTCCCTGTGCGAGCGGCACCGTGGCTATTGAGCTGGCCTTGCGGGGGCTGAAGATCGGGCCGGGGGACGAGGTCATCCTGTCGGCCTACGATTTCAAGGGGAACTTTCAAAACATTCTGACGTTGGGTGCTGTCCCCGTTCTGGTGGATGTCGGCGAACGTGACTGGCACCTCAGCACCGCAGATCTTAAGGCGGCCGTGACTCCGCAGACGAAGGCCCTCCTGGTGTCCCACCTGCACGGTGGAATGGTCGCGATGCCGGCGGTCATGGAGTTTGCTCGAGAAAATAAGTTGCCAGTGATCGAAGATGCCTGCCAGATGCCGGGGGCCGTCATTGGTGGCCGACAAGCAGGGACCTGGGGTGATATTGGCATCTGGAGTTTTGGAGGCTCAAAGTTGCTGACAGCAGGACGCGGCGGCTTGCTTTACACGAACCGTGCGGACGTGGCTCAGCGCGTCCATCTGTATGCCCATCGAGGCAACGAATCGTACCCACTTTCGGAACTGCAGGCGGCTGTGTTGGGCCCGCAGCTGGATGCACTGGAGCAACGCAACGCGACACGGGCCAGCAATGTGAAGGAACTTCGCGAACTGCTGCTCACCATCCCAGGATTGCATCCGTTTACCGAGTCGCTGACCGACTCGCAGCCGGGATTCTATAAGCTGGGATTGCAGTTCGAGACCGCGTTGTGGGGCGGACTGTCTCGTGACCGGTTTGCTCAAGCGATGCGTGCCGAGGGCATTGCCATCGACCCCGGGTTTCGCAGTCTGCATCGGATTCATTCCGCCCGCCGCTTTCGGACTGCCAGCCTGCTGCGTGAAGCCGATCGCGCGGACGAGCAAGTGTTGACGTTGCACCATCCGATTTTGCTCACGGAATCGGCCGCAGAGCTACGGGAAATCGCCATCTCCGCCAGGAAGATCCGCGATCATGCCGAGGAGATTGCGAAACTGAAGGCCGAGTGATCGCGGCACAGGTTGCGCCTCGACTTTTAACAGAGGCCTATTTGGACTCATTCCTGGCGAGTTGCTAAGATGCAGTGAGAAGCTAGATGTGACCATTCCGCCAAGGCCAGTCGATTCCGACTGGGGCCGACCTTCTAACCGCCGACAACGCCAATGAAGAGGGAATATCATGAAAGCGACACAACAACTACACGATCTGGGGCAAAGCCTTTGGCTCGATGATATCAGCCGCAATCTCCTGGATAGCGGCACCCTGAAACGCTACGTCACCGAATTATCCGTGACCGGCCTGACTTCGAATCCTTCGATCTTTGCGAAGGCCGTCAAAGACAGCACCGACTACGACGAATCGATTTCCGAGAAGCTCAAAGCCGGCAAGTCGGGTGAGGATCTGTTCTTCGATCTAGCGATTGAAGATCTGCGCCGCGCCGCCGATCAGTTTCGGCCCATCTATGATCAGACGAAGGGTATTGACGGCTGGGTCTCGCTGGAGGTCTCGCCGTTGCTGGCTCACGACACGGCGGGGACCGTTGCGGCAGCCAAGGATTTGCATGCGCGGGCAGCGCGTCCGAATCTGTTCATCAAGATTCCTGGTACACCGGAAGGTTTGCCGGCCATTGAAGACTCGATCTTTGCGGGGATCCCCATCAATGTGACGCTGCTCTTTTCGCGCGAGCAGTATCTCGCCGCGGCGGAAGCCTATCTGCGTGGGATTGAACGCCGGATCGCTGCAGGTCTGCCAGCGGATGTCCGCAGCGTGGCCTCGTTGTTTATCAGCCGTTGGGATGTCGCCGTCGCGAACAAGGTACCCGAGGCTCTGCGGAATCAACTCGGGATTGCTGTCGCCAAGCGGGCTCACAAAGCCTCTCTCGCGTTGCTGGCGTCGTCGCGTTCGCAGCAGATCAAACAGGCCGGCGGACAGCCCCAGCGACTCTTGTTTGCCAGTACGGGAACGAAAGATCCGAAGGCCTCGGACGTCATGTATATCACCTCGCTGGCGGCCGCGAACACCATCAATACGATGCCTGAAGGAACGCTCAAGGCCTTCGCCGATCACGGTGACCGTGGTGCTCTGGTGCCGCTGGACGGCAGTGATTGCGAAGAGGTACTCAACAGTTTCGCGAAGGCGGGAATCGACATTGATGCCCTGGCCAATCAACTCCAGGATGAAGGGGCGAAGTCGTTCGTCAAGTCGTGGAACGAATTGATGGCCAGCATCGAGTCGAAGAGTGCCGCGTTGCAGGCGACAGTCTAATCCGAGATCGCAAGCGATATCGTGGGACGGGTCTCCAGGCCCGTCCGTCCACTTGCAGCCTGACTCTCCAGAGTCGGGCGACGAATTGCAGATGGTGCGTAAGAGACTAAAAGGACCGAAGGAACAAAAGGGAAGTCTCTGCAGATGTCCTTTTGGTTCGTTGTGTCCTTTTATGAAATGCATCGCCCGACTCTGGAGAGTCAGGCTACGGGACGGACGGGCCTGGAGACCCGTCCCACGATACACCAAGTGTGACCAGTTCTTATCTCACCCGACACAGTTGCCAGTCATGCCCGCTACTATCGCTTGTTCGGCATCTTCGTACGGACCGTTCGGTGCCCAGGCTGCGATTCTTCATTTACGGCAAATCGGATTGCACTACCTGGAATTGCCAATCCTGACGCAGGGGCAACCCACACGCTATGGCGAAGAGCCGCTCATCACGTCAAACGCGACAGAGAAAGCGGTCCAGCACGTTCTACAATTTGTCAAAGATCATGGCGTACAACTGAGTGCCTGCCAGATTGATACGGGCAACCCGCTCTTCAAATCGGCGCGGCAGGTACTGAAGCGGAAGATGGAAATCGCCGCTCAGCTTGGAGTCAAACTGGTTATTGGCAATGGGGGAGAATTGGAATCCTCCGAGCAGCGCAGCAGTTTGATATCCGCGCTGCGAGAGTTGGGTGACCAGGCCCAAAAACTGGGCCTGACCTATTGTCTCGACATGCAGCCCGGCGTCTGTCGCAGCCATCGTGGCATGCTGGAACTCATGCGGGAAGTGCAGCATCCGCAGATCTGGCTGAACTTCGATACGGGGGCGTTGTTCTATTACAACGAAGAGCCGGTGCTGGAGATCGCTTTGTTGAAGGTCGCCCCCTATTTGCGGCATTTAAACCTGAGTGATTCCCTGGGCGAATTCGACTACTGGTATTTTCCCGCGTTGGGATACGGCGGAGCGGTCGATTTCATGCGGGTCTTCCAGATCATGCGGGATATGGCTTTTCCCGCTCCGTTTTCGATTCACGTGGATGGGATCGAAGGCGAAAGCGATCTGCCGCTGGCGGTCTATCAGCAACGGGTGGCTGATAGCGTGATGACCTTGCGCGAATGTGGGTATTTTGTGTCTTAGGTCGGTACCGACGCTAGCAGCGTCGGCCACGGGGGGTTAATCCTCATTCAACTCCAACGGTCCGCTTGGCTTGGCAACGACGTCGCCCCATTTCTTGACTTGTTGTTCGCTGAGACCGCTCGCCCGTTCGACAACCAGAACGGCCATCTTGCCCTGGTTCGGCAGTTTGGCTTTCACCGTCAACCGGCCGTCATCGCTGTAGGTAAACGCCACATCGACCGGAGTTCCGGCGGGCAGGTTAGCGGGCAGGTCCTGGATGACGCACTTGCCGATTTGAGTCGCATTTCCGCCGCTGCTGTCGCCCCCTTCGATGATGTTCGCGACCACGCTGCGCTGCCCCGTTTTTGCCGTTTGAAAGCGGCTAACCTTGGTCACGGGAAGAGGCGTGTTTTTCTGGATCACAATCTGATTGCAGGGCCGCCCGGTTTGCTTCTCAATGCCCAGCACTCCCAGGGTATGGGAATTTACGTTGCGCACGGTGACAGTAGGAGGCTTCCCCTGTCCGGTGGCCATCAGCAAGCCCGCGTAAATCGCCGCGCCGTGAGCTACTGCCTCGTCGGCCGACAGTGATCTGTCTGGCGTCCGTCCCGTTTCTTCCTTCAGCATTTGCTGAACCATCGGCATACGGGTCGAACCCCCGACCAGCAATAGCCGAGTAATCTTGTCCCAGCCGAAGCCCGCCTCACTGATCAGGCTGGATGTCGTGAATCGGGTCCGTTCCAGCAAGTCGGCAGTCAGCTCCTCGAACTGCGCGCGAGAAATTGGCACTCGCAATTTCTTGTCGTTGAAGTCGCAGGTGTAGTTGGTCGACTCGCGAGCCGACAGAGCACGTTTCACGTCTTCGGCCTCATGCAGCCAACGGGTGAGTGCCGACGGATCTTTCCGCGGATCCTTCCCTCCGTGCTTCTTCATGAAGGCTTCGGCAGCGAAGTCGACGATACGGTGATCCCAATCGGTTCCCCCCAGATAGACGTCGCCATCGGTCGCCAACGCGCGATAGCTCTTGCCGTCGATCTCCATCAGGGTCACGTCAAACGTGCCGCCACCCAGGTCATAGACCAGCACTCGCTCGGTCCGCTTCGATTCCCCTTTTTCGTTGAGGAATCCTTCCTGAACTCCAAACGCAATCGCGGCCGCAGTCGGTTCGTTGATGACATTCAGTACGTCGAGGCCAGCGATCTTGCCGGCATCGAAAGTCCCCTTCCGGCGCGGATCATCGAAGAACGCCGGCACCGTGATCACCGCGGGCTTGATCTCGCCGAGCTTCAATTCCGCGTCGGCCTTGAGCTTCTTCAGGACATACGACTGCAGAACTTCGGGCGGGACTTTCTTGCCGTTGACCAGGCGCGAAAAGATCGAGCTGCCCATTTCCCGTTTCATAAACGCGACGGAATGCTGCGGTTCATGGATCGCAGCTTTCACTGCCTCTTTTCCCACGATCACCAGATCGCCGTCGAAAAAGAGCACGCTGGGCGTGATGGCGTCACCCTCGGCGTTCATGATCGTCACGGGACGCCCGGCAGCATCCAGATGTGCAATGACAGAGAATGTAGTACCTAGATCAATTCCGACGGGCTTGATGGACGGCTTGGGCATATTGTTAAACCAGTTCTCGCCTGAGGATGGCGGACTTGAAAAGTCGATTCACAAGCAGGAGCATAGCAGCGAACGTACGATCTGGAAAGAATTATCGCGGTCGCCGGTCTGGCGTACCGGAGTTCATTTTCCCGCTGTTCGTCAAGACAAAGGATCAGACATCATGGATTCTCGCGGTGCAATTCTGGCGAGTTGGAAGTCGGCCGACATGATTTCCAACGCCTACTTGGGTGATCTTACGGATGCCGAACTCCTGGCGCGTCCCGTTCCGGGAATCAATCATATTGCCTGGCAATTGGGCCATCTGATTCAATCAAGCGATGGGATTATTGACGGCGTTTGTCCGGGTTCGATGCCGGCCCTTCCCGCGGGATTCAAGGAAAAACACTCTAAGGAAACTGCGGCTAACGACAATCCGGCGGACTTTCTCACGAAGGCGGAATACCTCAAATTGGCCGCTGCACAAAGCGCGGCCGCGGCGGTGGCACTGTCGAAGCAAACGGATGCGGATCTCGACAAACCGTCTCCCGATTCGATGAAGGACTATGCTCCGACTGTCGGAGATGCGTTCTTGTTGCTGGGGAGTCATTGGTTGATGCATGCTGGGCAATGGGCCGTGACCCGTCGTAAATTGGGGCGTCCGCCGTTGTTTTAATTGCCTCGCCCTCCCGACCGGTTTGAATCGACTTTTTCGGGTAGGATAACGTCGCTGACAACCATTGGGCTCACGCCCAACGCTCGCCTTTTGGTTGATTCCTACGCAAAAGCAGGCCCGGCTTATTGGTGAAATAAGCCGGGCCTGTCATGTGCCCCCCACGGACACTCGTAGCAGTTATTTTCCGCTTCCCAGGAAGCTGAATAGTCCCCGTTTGACCTTCTTCTCTTTATCGTCCACTTCGACCCGTGCCACCGATGCGTCGCCAACCGCCGCCGCGACTGCTTCCATAGCACGAGTGATCTTGGCTCGAGGTGCCTGTTCCATCAGCGGAATCCCGTTGTTGCGGGCTTCGACCATGGTGGCGTAATCGTTGGGAATCGTCCACGAAATCTCGCGGCCGATCGTTTCCAGAGCCTTGCTCATACTGATCTGGGCATCTTCCAGTCCCTGGCGATTTACGACGACCCGGGTCTTATCCGACAGGCCCTCGCGTTGTTCGAAATACTGCATCAGGCGGACGACGTTGCGCAGGCAGGGCAGGTCAAGCTGAGTGACCAGCAAGGCAATATCGGACATTTCCAACGCGGTCATATCCAGCGGGCCGTAGGACTTGCTGATATCGATCACCAGATGCGTGAACGTCGCCTTCAATAAGGCAATCACGCGTTTCAACTGATCGGGTGCCATGTAGGTGTGATCGTCGAGCTGCACAGGTCGCGGCAGCAGGAAGGCCCCGCAGGCGTGCTTGGTCAACGACCGTTTTAGCAAGGCATAGTCCAGGCGGCTGATGTTTTCAGCGACGTCCTGAATGGTGTAGACGGGGATGATATCCAGCCAGACGTCGGCGTCACCGAGGGCAAAATCCAAGTCGATGATCGCGACGCTGTTGCGTTCGTTACGAGCGAGAATACATGCCAGATTGATGGCGAGCGAAGTACAACCCACGCCGCCCGATGCTCCGGCCACCGTGATGACTCGGCTCGAACGAACCTGCACGTCGGTCCGGCCGCCGCGCTGCTGTTGAATGCGCTCGATCGCTCCCAGAAAATCTTCCAGCTTCAGCGGACTCGCGAGGAACTCTTTCGCCCCGTTGCGCATGGCCTGCAGAATGAGGCTTCCCTCTTGCGAGCTGCTGACCACCAGCACGCTGGTTTGCGGCAATTCCTGAGTAATCTTACCGACGAGTGCCAGTCCCTTCGCGGGATCGGAATCCAATGAAATCAGGGCAATATCGGGCTGTGTCTGAGCCACGACATCCGCGAAGAAGTCATAGCGCGAACATTCGGCTTCCAGCCACATGGTGTCCAAGCCCATCAAGAGATTCTTGATGGCAGTCCGAGAGCTGTCCTTCGGATCAACGATGGCCAGGCGAACTACTGAATTCATGGTGCACGATCTCAAATCTAGGGCCCGCGTGTCAGTCCGCGTAACGATCTCATCTCTGTAATCTGTCGCTGGCCCTCCGTAGCCTCACGTCGTAAAACATTCCCTTATGGGGCAATCATGCCCGGTCGCGGTACCCGTTTCTTGGGTGCCAGGATGGTCCGGGGCTTAGTTTGTGTCTGGGGAACGGTATAACCGCTCTGCTGAATCTGTGAATCTAATTCTGATGTGTTGCTGACTCCGGCCTGCTGGACTCGAACATTTGCCGTATTGGATATTGCTGCTGAACGGTTCGTGAGATATCCCGGCCGCGTGGACACCCGAGCTTGTCCCGCTCCTTGCGAAGAGCGGATCTGAGCCGAATTGCCCGGTTCAGGTGGCGGCGGAGTGATGATTCCGGGCTGTCCATCCGGGCTGGTATTACTGTCATACGGCTGACCAACTGGCATGTTTGAATCAGGGGTGGGGGTCAGCGGCACCACGCCGGGATAACCACCACTACTACTGGGAACCGGACAATCCGGACAACTCGCTCCGTAATTGGGGACTTCAATCTGACCGTTGATAAACAACTCTCCGTCTGTCGGCTGCGTTGTGGACGATCCCGGGTAATCCATCGGAACTTGCTCGGCATCCAGCGGAGCCACCAGGTCTGGAGTCACCATCACCAGCAGCTCTGTTTCCGAGTTGTCTTCAAATACCCGCCGGAACGCCGCACCAATCCACGGCAAATCGCCGAGCAACGGAACCTTGTCTGCGGAGGATCGCGTCCGCGTATTCAGCAAACCCGCGATCATCAGCGTCTGTCCGAAATTCATTTCCACTTGTGTTTCGACCCGACGGGTGCTCAAGCCGTTGACTGTCGTGCCGTTTAACGTCACGCCTGTCGACGGATCCTGGTCACTCACTTCCGGCTGGACATCCAACCGCAAACGTCCGGCACCTAAAACATAGGGCACGAATGAGAGTTTGACGCCAAAATCCTTCCATTGAATGGTGACAGTTCCCAACGATTGGGGGACTGGTACAGGAAATGACCCCCCGCTGAGGAAATCGGCCTGCCGACCGTTCACCGTCACCAAGTTCGGTTCTGCCAATACTTTAAGTAATCGTTCCTGCTTCAAAGCTTCCAGAAATCCGTTAAAGTAACGACCACCTCCCTCGATTCCGAAAGTCACCGTACTATTATTGAAACCTGACGTGCTGATACCCCCTGAGGACGTTCCAGCGAACGGAACCGCCAAGGGACTTTGCGACGCGGTACCGGCCAGCGGGGCCAGCGCACCCGGCAAACTATGGACATAGGCATGTTCGCTGAGCTGCAGAAAGTTGAACCCGAACCGGCGGATCTTTGAGCGTTGCACTTCCATGATTTTGACGCGCAACAAGACCTGCTGAACTCCCCCGACCTTCATGTAATTCAAGACTTTGGGGAAGTACTGCTCGGCAATCGATACGATCGGAGTCAACTGGTCCTGTTGATTGACCCAGCCGGTCAACAACACGGCATCCTTCACTTTGACCGCCGTAATGCTGGCCTCGGGAAAGGCGTTGCGGATCACGGATTCCAGTTGGCGAGTATCGCCAGTCACGTACACATCGATGGTGTAGTACTGATCGTTCTCGTCCTTCAGGATGACTTTCGTTGCCCCGGGTGCCACACCCGTCACACGGACTTGGTTGGCGACACCCTGTATGGCCAGCACTTTGATCAGAGCTTCGTCGAATCCATCCACCGTTTTGATACGGTTCGGAATCTGGATCAGGCGCGTGTCACCTTCCATCAGGGTAATCTCACCCTGGGAGCCGGTGGGTTGATAGACGACATCCGTTTTTGAGGGAGTCCCCTGTTTCCGTTCTGCCTGCACCGGTGCGCAGAACGAACTGCCCAGCAACAAGCAGGCCAACAGACCATGGAACCAACCATGTCGACGCATCATCAAACCCTCCGTGGACGTTCTCTCAGCCAATCCTGGCTAAGACACTTGCTGCAATGTGCCGTCTGTTCTGGTGACTGCGGATTTCAAGAAGTGGTGAGTGGGGGAGTTTGAATCCGCACCTCTCGCCGCCATCCTTATTTCGTGCTCACCGTTTTACTCGGCAACTTCTGACTGGACTTCGATTTCTTCGCCTTGGCCGCCTTGAGCTTCGCTTCTTTACTGGTGTCCGACTTCTTACTGGCTCCAGTTGTCGGTTTGGCCTTCACGACTTGATCCGCACCAACTTTCTCTGGTGTCTCTGACTTGGTTTCTTTCGGCGGCTGGAACATATTGAGCAAAGATCCCATGACCGAGGCCTTGGGGTTCTTGTCACTTTCGGCAACTTCTTTCGGCGGTGCGGGACGAATCGGAAGTTCTAACGTTTCAACAGTCACTCCCGCCCGGCTGTAGAAGGCAATATCCCAGGACTCGGTGGTGGCGGCTTCCGCGGCAGCGGCTGCTGCAGTCCTGGCGGCGGCCAGTTGCGTCTGCGGCTTGCCGGTCGCATCATCCAGGAAATTGTTCAAATCACTCGCCGGTTCACCTTGTTGTTGTGGTGATTGCTGCTGCTCCTGCTGAGATCGTTTGGGATCTTGTTTCGAGGGATCAGGCTCATCCAGCGACTGGCCGTGCAAGACAACCTGATCGCGGAACTCATCGGGGGTTAAGTTGGTCTCTTCGACTTCTTTCTTATCGCCGGCATTTCTCAGCGACAGATGCAGTGTTCCGATACTCTGAGCCATCATCAGGACCTGGGCCTGTTCGGGACTCACCAGCAGCGACACGTTCTTCATGGCAGCCGCTTTGCCACCTTCGGCAGCGGCATGATTATCTCGAACCGCATCCGTCGCAAACACCTGGATGTAACCCAGGATCGTCTTTGTTTCCGGATAATCGCGGCCTCCACCCTGCTGCGGTTGGACGCGGTACGAAACTAACACGTCAACCCGATCTCCAGCCTGCAACATTCCGCTATGGGCCTGCGTGGTATTGGTCGGCAGTGAGACCACCCGCATGCCGGTTGGAATCGAGATCGACGCACCCGTCTTACCCTCGGCTCCCAGTTTGTCGTGCCGGATAATATCACCGGGCATGACCTTGCAGGTCAGGGCCCGATTTTCCAACTGCTTAGGATCGATAACCGCTTCCTTGGGGACCGATCCCTTCAGAAACTTCCGTCGTTCCAACATATTCATGTCGAGCGGTTCGCCGGGCATGATCTCGGTCGCCGCCACGAAGACGGTCACCTTGTCCGCATCCGGATTCCCATTATTTTTCTTCAAAACTTGCTGCACGCCGATCATGGCAACCAAGCCACAACCGATGGCCAACGCAAACGCTAATAACGATTTTCCACGCATGGCAGTTCCCTTCTCGGATCTGCATAGACGAACTTTTCCCCCATGGCACTGTGACCACGAGGTCTCCTTGACAAACCTAGGTCAAAGAATCCGTCTCTACGGACCACGACGCGGGAGCTCCACGAAATGAGCTGCCATCCGTAACATCGGTAACGGTCAGGTAAGATCTTCAATCTATGACGGTTGTAACGAAAAAAACGGTTGTAACGAACGTAATGGGGTGAATGCCCTCCGTAGGATGGCCGCCCCGGCCGTCTTCTTCAGAGTCTGTACGCTGCGCGCGTTTGTGCAATCTTCGAAAACTTTGACCACACTCCCACGTTCACAACTCGGAAACGAGCCCCGATCTTCTTATCTAGAAATCAGTTAGGGATCACCGCCGATCCTCGAATCCACTCCAGCATCGCACTCTCATCGCTGGTAATAGGAATGCGGATGTGTCACTGGAAAGGGCCTAAAAGCCGGGGTCGGGTGTTCAAACTTCAAAATTGGCTATCCCACCGGCCTACGAACCACCCCCAAGGCATCCAGCCAATTTTGAAATTTGATCGCCCGACCCCAAACTGCAAGACGTCGAGTCATCTCTAGCTCCAAGCCTATCCAACAACCCGCCATTCGCGCCGCGAATCACACATGCCAATACCTGTTCATTTGACTCGCTCGTGACCAACTGGCATAATTCCGCCTTTCCCCCGGGGCGCCCATGGCGTCGTCCACACAATCCCATTTCAACCCCAGCGTGGCCCTTCATGGGTATCAAAGTCACTTGCCAGGACTGCTCCCGAGTCTACAACTTTAAAAACGACCTCCGGGGCAAGAAGGGCCGCTGTCGAGACTGCAATGCCTTGATGGTCATCGACGACGTCGACAATCTGGATGACTTGATCGAAGAAGAGGAGGAAGAGAGCTTCGAGCTTCCACCGCGGGTAGTCGGCAAGCGGCGCCGCAAACAGCGCGAGGGATTCGACCTTCAACGGTTCTTTGATAGCCTCACCGGTAACGAGGCGTTGCTTCGCATTCTTTGCGCGATATTTGGTACAGCCCGAGGACAAATCGCCGCGGGGCTTGTCATTGGCTATCTTCTCATGGCGATGGCTGGAGGCGGCTGGTTCGGCCGTGCGGGATATTTCGTGCACATGAGTGTGGCATTCGCGGGAATCGGGTTGATCGCCATCAGCTTTATGGGCGGGATCATCGACGCGTGCAAAGCCAACCCGACCAACCTGCTGGTCGTTCCGATAGTGAATCCGGTGTCAGTCTTCCTCTACATCATCTTCAGTCCCGACAGCGCGAACACCCGGCACTTGTTGTTGGTGGGAATCTGCTGGACGGTCTGCCTGCCTGCGGTGGGTAACTCTCTAATGCCGAAAGCGGGCTTCCAGCAATACCGCCAGGACGCCCTGGACTGGTGGCAAGGCCGACCTGCAGCGCCGCAGATGGCCCCCGCCCAACCGATCCCTCAGCAACCCGCCTGGACACCGCCCGCCGCAGCCGAGCCAGCAGCCCCAGCGCCCGAGGCTTCACCCCAACAGATTCCCCAGACTGCACAGTTCAATCCGCGGCCCAACGCCCCCGGCTCCGGAAGACGCGGGCAAATGATCCTCTCCACAAACCTCGTGAGCTACCGCGGCACCGTGGATGCCACGACCGCCGCGCGCGTGGCCCTCCGCCCGCTGGGCTGGATTGACGCAGACAATGTCGAAGTCAACTTGCAGGACAAGAAAATCATCATGCCCTGCCTGGGCGGCTCAATCGCGGGTGGAGAAGCGCGGCGAGCCCTCGAGCAGGCAGGTTTTGAAGTCCAGGGGCAATCGATGAGAACGGTACAGTAGCCAGAGAGTAGCCTTCACGCTTCGCGCGAAGATAGCGGGCAAACGATTGAGGCATTCGACGTCCACCGCGCGCTCGACTTACTTCACGCGGAGCGATGAAGGCTACTATCACTTTGCCTAGTAGGTCCGATCCAGAGCCCGGTAGTTAATCGCCTCACTGAGATGTCCCTCAGCGATGTTCGCAGTCCCCTCCAAGTCGGCAATCGTGCGGCTCACACGCAAGATCTTATCGTGAGCTCGCGCCGAGAGACCCATCTGCTCCATCGCTGATTTGAGCAGCGTTTCCGCACCGGAATCCAGCTTGCAGTATTTGCGGATCTGTCGTGGAGTCATGCGGCCGTTGAGCTGCGTGCGATCTTGGCCGAATCGCAGACGCTGAATTTCACGAGCTCGGATGACTTGCTCGCGCATTTCCGCGCTGCCAGTTCCCTGACGTTCGTCTGACATCTCGCGGAAGGGAACGGGTGGGACCTCCAGATGAATGTCGATCCGATCGAGTAGAGGACCCGAAATTTTACTCATATACCGTTCGACCTGCATCGGGTTGCAGGTGCATTTGCGCCGCGGGTCGCCGCGAAAACCGCACGGGCACGGGTTGAGTGCCGCGACGAGCATCAGATTCGCGGGGAACTTCACGCTGCCCATGGCGCGGGAGATCGTGATCGTCCCTTCTTCGAGCGGCTGTCGCAAGACTTCCAACGTGCGGCGATTGAACTCGGGCAGTTCGTCCAGAAACAGGACTCCGTTGTGGGCGAGCGAAATCTCGCCTGGTGATGGTGTGCTGCCGCCTCCCACCAGGCCCGCTTCCGAAATCGTATGATGCGGTGACCGAAACGGACGCAGCATCATCAGGGGTTGTCCAGGCACCAGTCGCCCGACGGCACTGTAGATTTGCGTGGTCTCCAGGCTTTCTATGGGCGACAGGTCGGGCAGAATGCTGCCCATGCGCTGGGCCAGCAGGGTCTTCCCGGTACCGGGGCTGCCTAGCATCAGAAGATGATGTGCTCCCGCCGCGGCGACGGTGACTGCTCGCTTGGATAATTCCTGGCCTTTCACATCGCAATAATCGATGTCGTAGCGACCGAATTGTTCGACTACCTTGCCCCGTTGAAATACGACTGGCTCCAACGGCAGTTGACCTGAAAAGTAACCGACCGCTTCGGCTAGCGAGGCCACTGCAATCACTTCGATTCCTTCGACGACCGCTGCTTCTTGTCCGTTGGCGGCTGGTACTACCAGTCCCTTGCGGCCTTGATCGCGGGCGGCAATCGCCATCGACAGTGCTCCCTTAGCCGGACGCAGCGTTCCGTCCAGGGCCAGTTCGCCGACCGCTGAGTGCGTCGCGAACTTCTCGCCGATCATCTGATTGCTGGCGGCGAGCAGCCCCAGGGCGATCGGTAAATCAAACGAGGCGGCGTCCTTGGGCAGATCTGCCGGGCTGAGGTTGATGACGATATGATCCTGCGGGCGGTGATAGCCGCTGTTGGCCAATGCCCGTTCGATGCGGTGGATACTTTCTTTAACGGCGGCCTCGGCCAGGCCGACCAGTGTCGTTTTCGGCAGGGCCCCCGGTGAGATATCCACCTCAACTTCGACCGGAGCGGCTTGGATGCCGAACAGGGAATAGGTGGCAAGTTTCGCGAGCATGTGGGGCCTGAGCAGGGTTGGATCACCAAGAACGCGGGTCCATTAGAACTGTGGGCCAGTGCGTTCGCAAGGATCGGGAATCAGTGATTCACGAAGAACGCCATTTGAATCGATGGGAGGGTGAGGCTCCCGCCGAACCGCAAGCGTAATTCGGCTCTCGCTAGATTAAGCGGTTCGGTAGGAGCCTCACCCTCCCATCGCGTCGAACCCCGGATGTTTGGCCGCATCCTGTGATTTCATACACATTCGGTTAAGATATGCACCGAAGTTGATAGGTCTTGTTTTTCAACGTCCCTGAAGTCGCCCAGCTTCGGTGACCACGCGGAGCCTCCGATGCCTGTTGAACCTGCCCAGCAACTCCTGCAATTCCTGCAGGGCCGTGCCGCCCAACTGCGTGCCGATGACACCCTGCCGGCGAGCCTCGATGAATGGCAATCGCGGAAGCAGCAACTGCGTCAAAACCTGCTGAAGTCGTGGGGTGGATTTCCCGCGGAACCCTGCGACCTCGCCCCCAAGATTGTGGGTGAGCTCAAACGCGATGGGTATCGGGTCGAAAAAGTCCTGTTTCAGACCCGGCCGGGGATCTGGATGACGGCGAATGCCTATATCCCCGATGGCGATGGCAAGCGTGCGGCGGTCCTGTGCGTGCATGGTCACTGGAAGGGTGCCAAGCAGGACCCGGTGGTGCAGTCGCGCTGCATTGGTCTCGCCAAGCTGGGCTTTTTTGTGCTGGTGGTGGATGCCTTCGGTGCCGGTGAGCGTGGCTTGTCCAAGAAGCTCGGTGAATACCACGGTGAAACGGTCGCCGCGACTCTGCTGCCAGTCGGTTTGCCGTTGTCGGGTCTGCAGGTCTATGAAAACATGCGCGCGGTCGACTATCTGTTGACGCGTCCCGAAGTGGATGGCAGCCGACTGGGTATCACGGGTGCCAGCGGTGGTGGCAATCAAACGATGTATGCCGGAGCGTTCGACGAACGGTTTAAGGCCGTCGTGCCGGTCTGTTCGGTGGGGACATATCAATCCTATATCGGCTCGGCGTGCTGCATGTGCGAAGTCGTCCCGGGGGCGCTGACTTACACCGAGGAATCGGGTTTGCTGTCTCTGGTGGCCCCGCGGGCGCTGATGGTCATCAACGCCACCAAGGACTCGCTGGTCTTTTCCGTCGGTGAGTCTCAGAAGTCGATCGCCGTGGCGCAACACGTCTATCGGATGTATGGCAAAGCGGGCAGCATCAGCCACGACATTTTCGAATCGCCCCATGACTACGGAAGGGCGATGCGCGAAGCCATGTACGGCTGGATGACGCTCCATCTAAAGGGGGAAGGCCTGGGCAATCCTATTCCCGAACCTGCCTTGAAACCAGAAGATCCCGAAGCGCTGCGCTGTTTCTCCGGGGAGACTCGCCCCGACGATTTCATCACGCTGCCGAAGTTTGCCGCGGCGGAAGGTCGCAAGCTCAATGCTCGCTGGGACAACGACAAGCTGGCTCATCGCGAACATTGGGACGCCACCGCCGAACGCTTGCAGCATGCCTTGGCGAGTTCTGTGCTCGGGGGCTGGCCGCAACGAACGGAATCCAAACTGCAGGTGACTAAGTCAGAAGGTGGCGAGAAAACGGTCTACATTGCCGAGAGTGAACCCGGCATCGAAGTGACCGCCACTCACTTTGATGGAACTCGCAAAGAAGGTCGCTTGGCGATCATTCTGGACCTTGAGGGACTCGCCCATGCCGAGGCGAATCCCGTGGTGAAAGGCCTCGCCGAACTGGGGTGGGATCGGCTGGTGATCGATGTCCGTGGAACGGGCAAATATGCCGTCGCGGGAGACAAGATCATGCGGGCTCCTGATCATAACTCGTGCGAATGGTCGCTGTGGACGGGGCGACCGTTGCTCGGACAATGGATCTGGGACGTGCGACGCATCATCGACGCTGTGACCGAGGTCCACCCGGAACTGCTCGCGAAACCGACTTTGATTGGGATTGGTTCCGCGGGCGTTGTTGCCTTGGGGACCGCGATCTATACGCGCAAGATTGCCAGCGTGGTGCTCGTCGATACGCTGACCAGCTATGTCAGCGATCAACCTTATGAGCAGCAGCGGCTCGGAATCATGGCTCCGCGGATCCTGCGCGAGGTGGGGGATATCCCTCAATTGGCCGCGATGGTGGCGCCGCGGAAGCTGGTGATTGTGGGGGGAGTCGACGGGGCGGGAACGGCCTTGAAGGACGATACGCTTGAGCAGAACTTTGCATACTCGCGTAAAATATATGGTCTGCTGGAAGCCGAGGCCCAAATGACTCTGGCCAATCCTGAAGCCGCGGTGAAGCTGCTCAATGGCTAAGAATTGACACGGATAGCGGCTTTAGCGGGACTCATTGACATCCGTTGATGTGGAAGTCGAAAAATCCTGGAGTTTTTCTGGACAATGGTGAAATGTTACGGATGATGCTAAACGGATCAGTGGTATTGGGCAGCGCCAGAGCCAGACCACGAGGTGGAACAACGAATGAGTCGAGTTCTCCTGGTCGAATTAGGCGGGGATTTGTCTGCTCACCTTCATCAAGTATTAACGGATGCAGGCTTTGATACAATCATCGTTGAAAATGATGCTGCAGCCCTGCACACCTTGGCCTTGAGTCCGGTAGAATCTTGGGCGATACTACTAGCCCCGCAGTTTGAACGAGTCGAGCTGATAGAAACACTTCGTGAAACCCGCCCATGCTCGTTGGTCGTTGTTGTAACGGAACATGATCGTGATGAGGTAACCACTGCAGCGCTGAGGCGTGGAGCGGTTGGTTATATTCCTGGTCGCAGGTTGGAGAAAAGCTTGCTCCGCACTCTACGCAGTGTAACGGGTCTGACGATTCGCACGGATCACAGGCACCATGATCTCATGGAAGCCTGGTATCGCACCACCGCTGAATTCGTCCTCGATAATCGTTCGACGACGGTCACGGCCCTAGTCAGCTATGTCCGGGAGACTCTGCAGCTCCTGAAGTTTGCCGATCAAAGTACGATCATCCGCACGTGCGTCGCCCTCACCGAAGCGCTCGACAACGCCCTCTACCACGGCAATTTGGAACTCAGTTCCGAGCTTCGTAAAGAGAGTGGCGAAGCGTGGGAATCCGCCGTGGCCGAACGCCGTCAGTTGAGTCCCTACAAAGACCGTAGCATCTTTGTGCGTGCCGAGTTGTCCCGGAAAGAAATTTCGGTGACGATCCGCGACGAAGGCCCGGGCTTCGATCCCTCGAAACTGCCCGATCCGACCGACCCCGACAACATCGAAAGCATCAGCGGCCGGGGCGTGTTCCTGGTTCGCACGTTCATGGACGAAGTTCGGTACAACGATAAGGGCAACGAGATCACCCTGGTAAAACGGTGCGGTTCATCGCCCGATCCGCTGGCCCAGATGCGCGAGCCCGCGACGTAGCTCGCTTAGGCGAGCGTCCGGCGTAAGCCGGATGGTTGTTATACGGTGTCGTGGTCTATCCTACGTGATTCAAACTTGTGGGCCGAATGAGATTCCCCTATCGATTGCGATCGAGGGTTTGAATCACGCGGGAGTGACGACAAGGCCGCATAACAACCATCCGGCTTACGCCGGACGCTCGCCTTAGAGTGTTACGCCCTGTCCACCAGCGCCCCTTGCTTCAACTCCACGCGCCTTGGAAATTTCCCCGCCAACTCCATACTGTGCGTGACCACGATCAATAACGTCTGCAATTCCTGGTTGAGTTCCAGCAGCAATTTGCCAACCGATTCGGCGGTCGTCTGATCCAGGTTCCCGGTCGGTTCATCGGCCAGTAACAGCAGCGGCTGATTGATCAGTGCCCGGCACAAGGCCACGCGTTGACGCTCACCGCCAGACAGTTGCGCGGGCCGATGAGTCAACCGGCTTCCCATGCCAACTCGGTCGAGCAGTTTTCTGGCCCGTTCCTCTTCGGCGGCACCAGCCCCAGATCCGGCCAAGGCGGGGATCAGCACATTCTCCAGCACGTTGCATTGAGGCAGCAAATGATGGTCTTGAAACACAAACCCCACATGCCGATTGCGAAACAAAGCCAGCGGTTCAGGTGTCAGGGTGAAGGGATCCTGCCCCTGAATCCGCACATCGCCTGAAGTTGGCCGGTCGAGCGTTCCCAGGATGTACAGCAGCGTACTCTTACCAGACCCGGACGGCCCGGTGATCGCGAGTGAATCGCCGCGGTTCATCTGCAGTTCGACATCACGCAGGATCTCCAGCGAGCCCCCCTCTGTAGAAAAGGTCTTCGTCAACCGTTGGACGCTCAGGTCACCCATGGAGTCAGCCTCATAGTCAGTGTGGAATGTGATTGGTGGTAGTCTATCGGACAGGTAGCCTGACTCTCCAGAGTCGGCCCAGGATTTCGCCCCGTAGCCCGACTCTCTGAGTCGGGTCCTGTAGCCTGACTCTCCGAGTCGGGTGCTTGGATGTATAATGCTCCCGACTCAGAGAGTCAGGCTACAGCGGCTCGCGGCACAACGTCTTTCTCACGTGGCAGATCAATTGTTTTGACCCGGAAAGAAGCCTCATGCTCAAGAAAATTCCCCGCCAGTTGTGGTGCTGCGGCCTCGCGTACGGACTCGTCGTGTTGGCCGGATTGGTCGATCAATCGGACCGTGCGCTGCAAGGTGCCGGAGCCAATCCCGTTCCCACTCGCACTTATGGGAACCGTCTGCAACGCTTGCAAAATCCGCCGCCGTTACTCGCCGATCACCCTGAATTCATCGAGCCCATCCGGGAGCTCGTGCGATACGAGGCCCCAGTGCTGGTCGATGACGCCGGGGCCGACTTGGAAGTCCGGGCCTGGCGCTTCTCTTACAACGCCCGGGGCATCATCGAAATGCCCAACCGCCTGCGAGCCGCCGAGACGGCCGTCATCATGGTGCATCCGTGGGGCATTGATGATGGCCAGGGCTGGACGACTCCGGAACCGGCCGGAGTCTGCGATTTCTGCACGCCCGATAAGAATCACCTCGCTGCTCGGCATACGAAGACCGTGATCGATCCCTTTTTAAAATCACTTCGCGGCAAGGTCCATGATGTCCTCTTCAGTCTGCCGGGAAATGAAGATCCAATCCGCAAGAGAATCTATCGGTCAGCACATGGACGCCCCACAGCGGAAGATCGAATTGCCGGTGCCGCCGAACTGACTCAGAAGCTGAAGTCCTTCGAATATCGCGGCCAACCGCTGCCAGCCGAAATGCAGCTCTCGCAGGCGACCCCAGTGATCGATTATTTCCGCCAGTTCCCGGGTCTTGACGCGAGTGCCAAGTTCAACAACGCCGGATTCTGGAATTTGCCGATCCCCGTGACGAGCGACATCACCTACTTCCCGGAAGATGTGGTGATCTATGACACCGAAGGCTATGAGGTGCTCAAGAAATTCCTGAAAGAGCAGGGGGTACGCCATGTCCTGCTGACCGGATACGCCACCGACATGTGCTACTGTCGGACGACCGCGGGCTACGAAAATCTGTCGAAAGATTTCAACGTGTTCCTGGTGGGCGATGCGTCACTGGCAACATTCCCGAGCAACGATTCTCCACGCTTCGCGACCAATGCGGCGATTTCATTTGCGGCGTTGAATCAGTTGATCACGCAGGTCAGCTGGGTGAAGTACATCGGCAAATAGGCGAGCGTCCGGCGTAAGCCGGATGGTTGTCAGCGACCTACTACAACCTTCGACGAGGCATCCCATGCAAGATGGTTCTTTGAATGAGTATTTCTACCTTTCGGTGATGGTCCCGGTAGCACTCATGATCATCGCAGGTCTGATTTATGATCAGAAGATCTTCCTGGTTGCCGTAGTGGTGTCATTGATTGCGACCTATCAATTAGGCAATCTCGCGGTCCAAAAGAAGTGGGAAATTCGCAACCGCACTGCCGTGACTGAGATCGAAAAAGTCAACGCCACGGCGGATGGTGGCAACCTTGTTTTTACCGCCATCCTGATCGCACCCGTTCAGGCGATTGTATTGACATTCTTCGGCGCTTGGCTGGGGCTGGTTCTTGGGAGCCGTCTGCATCCCGGAAACGATTGGCCCGGGCTTCAGTATGGCCGGAGGCAAAAGGTTGGCGTATAGGCCAACCATAGGATCAATTATTTCCCCGGCCGCAGATCGAAGCACTTCAGCGTCTGGGTGTCACGCACATATAACAGGCCCTTCGCTAGAGCTGGTAGCCCACGGCACGTGTTGTTGAAGAGCTTGGCCGTGGCCAATTCCTGGTACGCCTTGGGACTCGCGGCAACCAACGTCAGCGTGCCGTCAGTCTTCATGCAGACCAGCTTGTTATCGGCCAGAATCAACGTCGCCATCCCGAAGCCGTCCTCGGTCCAGGCCACTTTGCGGGTCACCGGATCGAAGCACTTTAAACTGGCTGTTCCTTGGTCCTGACGGCCGTCGATTCCATAGAGATAGGCTCCCTGTAGAACCGATGTCGTGTACTGGCTCGACAGGATTTCGTCGCCGTCCCACAGCGGGTCGGCATGGTCCTTGGCGATCTTTGCAAACGTCGCTCCGATGCCATAGCTGGCTGTCGCCAGGACACAATCCTTGACGACCACGGGGTTGGCGCCATTGACGGTTGGCCCGCGTTTTCCAAACGGAAATTCGAAGCGCACCTTTCCGTTGCTCGGATCCAGCGACACCAGTTTCAATCGCGTAATCACCAGGATATGCCGCGTTCCATCGATCGTCACGGCCACCGGCGAGGAATAGCTGGCGGCATCCGGAACCGATTTCCACAGCTCCTTGCCGGTCTCTGCGGAGAGCCCCACCACGCCGGCCTGAGACTTCTGCCCTCCGACATTCACGATGATCGTCTTGCCTTCGACCAATGGTGTGCTGCCGGCTCCGAAATAACCCAGGTCGGCCTGATAGTCGGTCACGAGATTACGTGACCAGGCGATCTTGCCATCCTTGGTGTTGATGCATGCCAGAGTCCCGGCGGCACCGTAGGCATAGACTCGGTCACCTTGAACTACGGGAATGGCGCGTGGACCGTCGTCACCCGCGATCGCATCCTGGTAGCTCGACGGCCACGTCACGGGCTTCCAACGCGGCTTTCCCGTCAAGGCATCCACCGCCGCGAGTTGCTCGTTGTCACCATTGCGATCAAATATGTAGACCGTTCCTGCCGCTACTGCCACGCCTGCCAGGCCGCTGCCGACCGATTGCTTCCAGACAGTTTCCGGTCCAGTTGCCGGCCACGACGACGCCAGTTTTTCACCGTCCGCGATTCCGTTCCGATGCGGGCCGAGAATCTGCGGCCAGTCTCCGGCTTGGACAATCTGCGGAATCATCCACAGCGAACAGATCACTAGAACGCGAGCTAGGGCCATGAGATGTCTCATTGATGAAGTTGGGGCATGAATGGGTGTTGTCATCGTTCAGGACATAAGACCAAGAGTTTTGGAACACTAATCTTTGCTAATTAACACTAATAAAGATCATTTTTCAACTCAATGTTCCGGCCGTCAAGCAGTGGTTCAGACTGTGATCTTGGAAGCATTTAATTAGTGTCGATTAGCGTAGATTAGTGTTCCAAAAAATCCCCTTCTTTTTCAATATCCGTTAAACGCGACCTGAATTGTAGGGCCGAGGCGACGATTGTTGTTCTGATTACCGCAGCACGGCACCCAACTTGGCCGTACACTGTTGAACGATCCGTTGCTGGGCTGCTTCGATTTCTTCGTTGGTCAATGTCCGTTCGGTCGATCGATAGTTGAGCCGGACGACGTACGATTTCTTGTTGGGTGGAATCTGCTGGCCGCGATACTGCCCCGCGAAAGCCAGGCTTTCCAGCAACGGACCGGCCGCATCGTGGGCGACCTCGGACAGCTCTTGCCACGGGACTTGCTCGTCCAGGACGAAGTTGAGGTCCCGTTCGCTGACCGGGAATTTCGGCACTTCGACGTACTTGGGAATCAAGTTGGCAACGGCCAGCAACGGAGCCATCCGCAGTTCGGCGGCACTCACGGCGTCTCGCAAATCGAGTTGCTCGCGGACGCTGCCCGCGACTTCGCCCAGCCAACCCCATGGCTTGCCATTGAGCAACACTTCAGCACCCCGGCCCGCTTCGAAGCAGGGCAGGGCCGTCGGCCGCACAGTGACCAGTGCGGCAGGATTGACGGCCGCGGCGATGGCTTCCACGAGACCCTTTACTTCGCCGTAAGACTGCTCAGTGACGAAGCTCAGAACCTCGGGCTCGGCGAGCTCATCTGTACGATCGGACTTGGCGTGCAAGAAGACCTTTGCCAGTTCGAACAATCTGGCGTCAAAGTTCCCGTGCCGCTCATTGTGCCGGCGGCTGTTGAGCAGGCTGGGAATGATGCTCTGGCGCAGCAGATTCTCTTCCACACGCGTCGAGTGATCGACACTCAACGCGGGCAAGTCTCCCCACGGGCGATTGATGGCGAACGTCTTCGCGTTGACGAACGACACGGTCACGGCCTCGAAGAAGCCCGCTCCCACCAGCAGATCGGCAGCCTTTTCGCGGACTCGATCTTGCAGCGTTGCCGAGGACACAGTCAGCGGCACGGGGCGATCTTCGGGAATCTTGTCATAGCCATAGATGCGGGCGACTTCCTCGATCAAATCAATCTCACGTTCGAGATCGCGACGCCAAGTCGGCGGGACCAGTGACACGGATGATTCCGTTTCAGTTCCAGTCGTTTCCAGACCCAAATCATGCAGGATACGCACGACGGCATCGCGGGGAATCTCAATCCCCAGAATGCGCGTGATCTGTGAGAATCGCAAGGTGATCGGAGCACGCGGCGCAGGAGCACCGGCACCGGCCGCTACCGGTGCGGCCAGGAGTTCTCCTCCCGCCAGACTCAGAATCAATTCACAGCAACGGCGGCTCGCCCAATCGAGGTTGTACGCATTAATTCCACGTTCGAAGCGATACGACGACGGGCTATGCAGTCCCAACTTACGAGCGGTCGCCCGGATGGAACGTGGTGCGAATTCGGCGACTTCGATCAGCACGTTCGTTGTCTTGTCAGAGATCTCCGTATCGAGGCCGCCCATTACGCCGGCCAGGGCCACGGGGTGATCGGAGTCGGCGATGACGCACATGTCGGGAGTCAGCGGGTAAGTTTCGTGATTGATGGCTGCCAGTTTTTCGCCGGGTTTCGCGTTCCGGACGATGATCTTCTGACCGTGCAGTTGGTCGAAGTCGAAGGCATGCAGCGGCTGGCCGCATTCCATCATGACGTAGTTCGTAATGTCGACGACGTTGTTGATGCTCTTCACGCCAATCGTCTGCAGCCGACGCACGAGCCACACGGGACTGGGACCGACCTTCACGCCGCGAATGACGCGGGCCGTGTAGCGCGGGCAGAGATCCGGGCATTCAATCGCGACGGAAGTGACTGACGATGTCTTCGTAGCCACTTCTTTCACGAGGGCCGGCGGAATTCGCAGCTCTTTCTGGAAGAGAACTGACGTTTCACGCGCGATCCCCAACTGGCCCAGGCAATCGGGGCGATTGCTGGTGACTTCCAGGTCGATCAGGATGTCGCCGGATTCCTTATGATCCCCGAATTCCTCAAGATTCAAACCGGACATCATCAAGCGGTCAGTCAATGCCTCAACCGACATGTCGAGCGCGACGTATTCCTTGAGCCAATTCCAACTGACAAGCATTTCGCAACCTTCTTCGTGCCAACCGCGGCTGGCGCAATTTCTCTATCGCTGTTTGAGTTTTGACGGGCTTCGGTTGGGAGGACGACCCCGCGCGATGCCAAGTCGGCAGTTTACAGTGGTAGAGGCATTTGAGACAACCACGGTTCGCCGCCGACGCGAGGAAGGTGAGCCGGGTGCCGTAATGCCCCGGCCCCCGTGGCCGACGCTGCTAGCGTCGGCGGTTTCCTAAGATCAAGGAACACGACATTCAGTCGATCATGAGATTCTTAACCACGAATCACACAAATGACACGAATCAGAAATTCTGAGAATTGCAGCATCGGAATTGCTATCTATCCGACAAATTCGTGTCATTCGAGTTATTCGTGGTTAAAACGAAATCGTCGCTCTTTCTATGAGTGAAAAGCCACAATTTCCAGGTCTCGATAGGCGTTCTTGAGACTCCTTTTGCTGGCGGGGAACGGACGCTGGCAGCGTCCGCCACGGGTGCTGATCCTGACACAACCTGTTAGAGTGAACCACTTGGCCCGCTGTGGTGTCTGTTTTGATTCCTACTTTGTCTTGTCTCGGGCTGTTGACGATTGCGAATTTGGTTTACGTGTCATGGAACGGCAGCCGACGGTGAATGTGCGGGACTTGGAGCGGCGGATTCGGACGGCCATGGGGACCGATCGGTATCGCCTGCGGACTCGGTTGCGCCAGGTCGAAGATGCGCTGCGGAATAAAAAGCCCGTCGACAAGAATCTGGCTCGGCTGCAGGATGAGCTGCAACGCTCGATCGACCTGCGGCAGAATCGGCTGAAAGACGTCCCGAAGATCGAATATGACGCGTCGCTCCCCGTTTCGGAACGGCGTGAAGAGATTGCCAATGCGATTCGCGACAATCAAGTGGTCGTGATCTGTGGCGAGACCGGCTCGGGAAAATCGACGCAGATTCCCAAGATTTGCCTGGAACTCGGGCGCGGCATTGACGGCTTGATCGGGCATACTCAACCGCGGCGAATTGCGGCACGCTCGGTCGCGGCCCGCATCGCTGAGGAATTGCAGTCACCGTTGGGTAAGGCGGTGGGCTTCAAGATCCGCTTCACCGATACCACCAGTCCGCACTCTTACATCAAGTTGATGACGGATGGCATTCTGCTGGCGGAATCGCAGGGGGACCGGTTTCTTAATCAGTACGACACGATCATCATCGACGAAGCTCACGAGCGGTCGCTGAATATCGATCTGTTGATTGGTTATCTCAAGCAGTTGCTCCCCAAGCGGCGCGATCTCAAGCTGATTATTACCTCGGCGACGATTGATGCCGAACGCTTTGCCGAGCATTTCGGCAGTTCCGCTGGGCCAGCCCCGATTATTCAGGTTTCGGGGCGGACTTATCCGGTTGAATTGCGTTACCGACCGCTGCAGGCAGACGATGACGATCGCGACCCTGACTGGCAACGAGCGGTTGCCACGGCAGTCGAAGAAGTCTGCCACGAAGGACGCGGCGACATCCTGATTTTCATGCCGACTGAGCATGACATTCACGAAACGGCCAAGTTGTTGCGCGGCCGCAGATTGCCGGGCGATACTCCGGGGGCTCAGACGGAGATCGTGCCGCTGTATGCTCGGTTGGCAGGTGGTGATCAGAATCGAATCTTCACGCCGCACAAGCACCGGCGGATTGTCATCGCGACAAACGTGGCTGAGTCCTCGCTGACGGTTCCCGGAATCCGCTACGTGATCGATCCGGGGACCGCGCGTATCAGTCGGTATTCGACTCGATCGAAGCTGCAGCGATTGCCGATTGAGGCCATCTCGCAGGCCTCGGCTGATCAGCGGAAAGGGCGTTGCGGTCGCGTGGGCCCTGGTGTCTGCGTGCGGCTGTTTAGTGAGGAAGATTTTCTCAATCGAGACCGCTTTACCCCGCCGGAAATCCAGCGGACGAATCTCGCCTCGGTAATCTTGCAGATCAAGTCGCTCAAGCTGGGGGAGATTGAGGATTTTCCGTTCCTCGATCCACCGCGGCCTGATGCGATCAAAGATGGCTACAAGACGCTCTTCGAAATCGGGGCTTTGACGGAGAAAAACGAGCTCACCGAGATCGGGACGCAGCTCAGTCGCATTCCTGTGGATCCGCGGATTGGACGCATTATTCTGGCGGGAGACCACGAGAACTGTCTCCACGAGATCCTGATCATCGCCTCCGCCTTGGAACTCCAGGACCCGCGTGAGAGACCGATCGACAAACAGCAGGCGGCTGATGAAAGTCATGCCCGGTTTACGCACGAGGAGTCGGATTTCTTCAGCTATCTCACGCTGTGGGACTTCGTCCACAAGCTGCGGGATGATTTGTCGAAGAGTCGCCTGCGTGAAGCCTGTCGCCAGAATTTCTTGTCATTTAATCGGATTCGGGAATGGCAGGATCTGCATCGCCAGTTGCACGAAGTCGTCCAGCAGACCGGGCTGAAGACGCGGACTCGGCAGAATGATTATGGGGCGATCCATCGAGCGCTATTAACCGGCCTGTTATCGAACGTGGCCTTCAAAGGTGAGACCAACGAATACACCGTTGGCGGTGGCGGCAAGATGCAGCTCTGGCCGGGTTCGAGCGTGTTTGCCAAGAAGCCCAAATGGATCGTTGCTGCCGAGCAAATTGAAACCAGCAAGAAGTTTCTGCGGACCGTGGCGCGAATCGATCCCGCCTGGATCGAACCCCTCGCCCAGCACTTGGTCAATCGCAACTACAGCGAGCCGCATTGGGACCAGAAGGCCGCGGCAGTCATGGCGTATGAAAAGGTGCTGCTCTTCGGACTGGTGGTGACGCCTCGCCGGCTCGTGAAGTATGGTCACGTTGAGCCCGCCTTGGCGCGCGAGATCTTCATTCACCACGCATTGGTACTTAATGAATTTGAGACGCGTGGCAGTTTCCAGCAACACAATTGGGAACTGGTTGAGCGGTTGGAAGCCTTGCAGACGAAGTCACGGCGCCGGGACATGGTGCTGCCCGAGCAGATTCGTTACGAGTTCTTCGACAAGATTCTGCCGCAGGGGATTACCGACGGTCACTGGTTCGAGAAGTGGCGAAAAGAAGCGGAACGGCAGAACCCGTTTCTCCTGCATTTGCAGGAAGCCGATCTGCTTGAACCCGATGTAACACCCGTATCCGACGAGGCTTTTCCCGATTCGCTGGCGATGCGAAATTCGCAATTGCCGATCGAATACCGGTTTGATCCGGGCTCGGAACATGATGGCCTGACGCTAGTGGTGCCCCAAGAGGGACTCAACCAAATTGACCCGAATCGCCTGGGCTGGCTGGTGCCGGGCTTGCTGGAAGAGAAGATTGTCGCGCTCATCAAAGGCTTGCCGAAAGACTATCGCCGCGCGTTTGTCCCCGTGCCCGATACGGCACGCGAAGTCTTGAAACGCGTCAAATTCGGTGTCGGGAGTTTCACGGCTTCCGTAGCCAAAGTGCTAGCGGAAATCTCGGGTGAACGAGTGCCACTGGAAGTGCTTGATGCGGCAACCATTCCGACTCATCTGCAGATGCATATCAAGGTGGTTGATCCGGGTGGCAAAGCGCTCGCCAGTGGCCCCAATTTGCAGGCCGTTCGAGAAGACCTGGGAGCCACGGCGACCGCCACCTTCACCAGCGGTGCCGATCCCCGGTGGCAAAAATCGGGCATTAAAACGTGGGATTTTGGTGATCTGCCGGCCGAAGTTGCGATTCCTCGAGGCGGATTAACGCTGACGGGATACCCGGCTTTGTCCGATCATGGGGATTCTGTTTCACTCCGCTTGCTGGATACTCCTGAGCGAGCCGCGATGGAAACACGCCGAGGTTTGCAACGCCTATTTGCGTTGGCCAGCGGACGCGAATTGAAGGCCCAAATCGACTGGTTGCCGGATGGGGATAAGATCAAGTTGTATGCGATGACCCTGCCGGATGCTCCCGTCTTTAAACAACAGTTGATCGACCTGCTGGCCGATCGAACCTACTTCGTCAATCAAGTCATTCCGCGGTCGGCTCAGGAGTTTGAAGCAGCGCTCAAGGCCGGCAAACAACGGCTCGGATTAGCAGTGCAGGACCTGGCACTTGTCTTGCCAACCATGATGCAAAGCTATCACGATGCCCGGTTGGCGATCGAGCGGATGCATGCTCCCATCATGAAGCCAGCGCGGGATGATATGGCATCGCAGTTGGCTCAACTGGTTACTCCCGGGTTCCTGACGTCGACTCCCTGGCAGTGGTTGAGTCAGTACCCGCGGTATTTCAAATCGATCTTGTTGCGGCGTGAGAAGCTGTCGGGACCCGCGATTGCGCGAGATCAAAAGCTGACTGCGGAGTTGTCGGTCCGTTGGCAAGGCTATTTGGAGCGGGCGAAACTGCAAGCCGATCGCGAGATCTACGATCCGCAGTTGGTGTTGTATCGCTGGATGCTGGAAGAGTACCGCGTGTCACTGTTTACTCAGGAATTGCGGACGGCTATTACGGTGTCGACGAAACGGTTGGATGAACAGTGGTTGAAGGTCCGGAAGGCATGAATCCCATAAGTCCCATCTGTTTTTGCAGAAGGAATGGGACTTATGGGACCAATGGGACGGATGGGACTTATGGGATCGGAACGATCGAAGTCGCTATGAAACGACAGCACCCCGACTGCTGATTGCAGTCGGGGTGCCAAGTTGATCGGTGGTCAGATCGTGAATAACTCTTAGTGCTCGCCGGTGGGCGACACGTTGCAGACGATGTCGCAGTCACAGTCGCCGGCGTCGCGGTTGTCCCAGAAGGCACTGCCTGACGATTGGCCTTTGCTGCCGGCGGCACCGTTGTATTGGTAGGTCTGATTGATCGAACCGAAGGCCGAGCCGACATCTTCGAGTTCCTGGTTGATGTTGAAGGCGACTTCGGAGAGTCCGACGACCAGCGAGAGGACACCGATCGTGGCGATCAGGACCAATTCGGCGGAGACAATGAAACCGGCTTCGTCGTTCAACAGGTTGGTGAGGATGTTCGTCATGGCTGTGTGCTTTCTGGCTGTTTAACTTGGCTGTGAATCTTGGTGTCAGGTTGACCGGTTTGTGTGGTCACCGGTTGAGTTCATGTGAGGGATGTAAAGCACGGTGTATGCCAATCCGAACATTTTGTTTCGATGTCTTTACACGGATGTTAATTCGTTGTCGCAAATACTTGACACGATTGGAGTAACGATCTGTCGTTCAGTCGCCGAATCTTGGATGATCAGGTGACTGTCTGCGTTGAGGATTGATGCAGAAAATCAACGTGCGCCAGCGTCGAACTTGGCACGGATCACCTAACCGCAGTGCTTGACGGGAGTTCCGTTGAGGGCAACGTTGGCGGCATCATTGTGGTGGCAACGCCACACCGTAGCGATGGGAGGGCGAGGCTCCCGCCGAGCCTAAGACGAGCTTTAGCTCGGCGTCCGCCGGAGGCATTTCAACAACCCGGCCTCCGGCGGACTCCGACATTCGGTCGCTTTCGGCTCGGCGGGAGCCTTGCCCTCCCACTTAGAGAGTCGGGCTACGCTTGGCGGAGCCTCGCCCTCACATCAGCCCGCGGGTATACTCGCCGCGTTGATTGCTTGATGCAGGCGACGGGTGGCGCGATTTGGCCAGTTTGAAAATTCAGGAATAGCAACTCATGACGACTCCTTCGATTGTTCCCGGTAAGACGCGGATTGGCTGGATTGGTACGGGTATCATGGGGACCAGCATGGTCGGCCATCTGATCAAGGCCGGCTTTTCGGCCACCGTTTTCAACCGCTCGAAAGAGAAAGCCGCTGGACTGCTAGGGCAGGGGGCCCAATGGGCGGAGACTCCTCAGGCTGTTGCCGCGGCTTCGGACGTCATTTTCAGCATCGTGGGTTTTCCCGCGGATGTTCGTGAAGTGTTGCTCGGCAAAACCGGCGCTCTGGCGGGTGCAAAGGCCGGTTCGGTCCTGGTGGATATGACGACCAGTGAACCTTCTCTGGCTGTGGAGATCTATGAAGCAGCGAAGGCGAAGGGTGTCTATAGCGTCGATGCTCCCGTATCGGGCGGCGATATCGGCGCTAAGAACGCGGCATTGTCGATCATGGTCGGGGGCGACAAAGAGATCGTTGAAGCCCTGACTCCCTGCTGGAATGCCATGGGCAAGACTCTGGTGCATCAAGGCGGGCCAGGTGCCGGTCAGCACACCAAGGCGGTGAATCAGATCTTGATTGCGTCGAACATGATCGGTGTTTGTGAGGCGTTGTTGTATGCCTACAAGGCGGGACTGGATTTGCCCACCGTGTTGAAATCAGTCGGTAGCGGTGCCGCAGGGAGTTGGTCGTTGAACAACCTCGGCCCGCGAATCATGGACAACAACTTTGATCCGGGCTTCCTGGTCGAGCACTTCATCAAGGACATGGGGATCGCCCTCAGCGAGGCGAAACAGATGGGCCTGTGCCTGCCGGGGCTGGCATTGGCGAATCAGTTGTATGTGTCGGTGAAGTCGCTGGGGTATGGCCGGCATGGGACTCATGCTTTGGAATTGGCGCTGGCTCAGATGTCCGGTGTGGATTGGAAAGCACGCTAGGTCGCCGTGAATCCCCCGTGGCCGACGCTGCCAGCGTCGGTGTTGGTTCGGACGCCGACGCTGGCAGCGTCGGCCACGGGCCCCAGTCTCATTGGCCTTAACCGTCTCTCAATCGTAGAATAAACCTCTAATCTGTATTGCGTCGGGCTGACGCGAATTTTTGTGGAACCGTTGACCGCATTTCATTGAACGTGAAAAGAATGCTGGGTCGACCGGGGAGTTTTTGTAATGAGTCGCAAGGGACAGCAGTTTGCAGGATTGACCGTCGCTCTGGTAACGCCGTTTCAGAACGGTGCCGTGGATGAAGCCGCCCTGCGTAAACTGGTCGACTGGCACGTCGAAATGGGGACCAACTGTGTCAGCCCCATGGGGACCACGGGTGAAAGCCCGACAACGCTGCATGACGAACACGAACGGATCGTCTCGATCGTGTGCGAGCAGGCAGCCGGCAAAATCAAGGTGATGGCGGGGACCGGTTCGAACAATACCGTCGAAGCCGTTCGCCTGACCAAAGCGGCCCAGAAGGCGGGTGCCGACGGTGCCTTGATGGTTGGCCCGTACTACAACAAGCCGACTCAGGAGGGTTTCTTCCAGCACTTCAAGGCGGTCACCGAAGCTTGCGATTTGCCCGTTGTGCTCTACAACATCCCCGGCCGCACGGCGAAGAATATCGAGCCTGAAACCATCGCCCGGATTGCCGAATTGCCATCGATTGTGGCTATTAAGGAATCGACGGGCTCGATGGACCAGGCCTCGCAAGTCATTGCGTTGACCAACCTGACGTTGCTGTCCGGTGATGATAGTTTGACCCTGCCGATGATGGCCCTGGGTGGGAGCGGCGTGGTGTCGGTCGTGGGCAATATCGTGCCGCGCGACGTGATGGCGATGATCAAAGCCTTCAATGCTGGGAACCTCGAAGACGCCCAGCGGTTGCACTACAAGCTCTTCCCGCTGTGCCGTGATCTGTTGGGCATCGCAACGAACCCGATTCCGATCAAGGCCGCGATGCAGGTCCTGGGCCGCGATACGGGCGAAGTTCGCCTGCCGCTGACGCCGCTTACCGCGAGCGAAAAGGAAGTCTTGAACGCGACTCTGCGACGATATGGACTCGTGAAGTAGCGTTCGTCGCTGGTGTTGATTTGACTGTTCGGTTGATCCACGGATTTCTCTGATTCGAGTCGATGGGAGGGTGAGGCTCCTGCCGAACCGCAAGCGTCTGGCGAATATCGAATTACGCTTGCGGTTCGGCGGGAGCCTCACCCTCCCATGACGTTGAATCAGATATCGTTCTCAACGGTGTTTCCTGATCGCGGCTCGACGTAGCGGCAGCAGACGTGCCCCGCCTGTGACGATGACCTGGTCGATCAAGGCCGTATTGTCGCCCCCTTCCGTGTTGGTCCCCTCGATGACGAGGTTTTGTCGACCACCGTTCTGGACCGTGAACGCGCTGCTGGTATACAGAACATATTTTCCGTCACTGGTCGGCGTGGGTTTGAATTCGCCGATCACCTGATCGCCGATCCGCACCCGTAGTGTCTGTGCGTTGATGCTGCCATTGTCGAGCCGTCGCTGTGCCACCAGGAAGCTGACCGCATATGCCAAGTTGGGTGCGAGCGACACTGACTGACTGATACTGCCTGTGTTCTGGATGAAGCCGACTTGCGTACCCACCGGTGCAGGGTTGTTTTTTGTGTAAATACTGCCGTTTCCGGCGATGCCCGCGGATCCCGTGAAATCCCAACCGACGTTCGCCCCCTTCGGGTCAATCACAAAGTAGGGGGTGCTGGTCTGCGCTGGTGTCGTGAACCCCGGGTTCTTGAGGGAAGCCTTGGGGATGTTGAACTGCGAGGCATCAATCGTCACGGGGATGGACGCGCTGGTCGAGATCGCCTTCTGACTCAGGATAATCTTCGGCGAGCCCACGCCTTCCGGGAAGTAGATCAGGTTCGTCCCCGGGACAATGAATCCTGGGGCCGAGATGTATGCTCCAATCTGCCCTGGCCCTGGTGTAATAATTTGGTTGAGCGTCCGGAGGGGATCTGGACCGGTCAGGGTAATATAAGAATATCCGTTGTAGGGGTCATCCGGTTGCCCTTGCCACACGCCGATGGTCGCCGTGGTTGCGAGACTGCCCCACTTCGTGGTCGGGAACCATTCGTTCTGATTGCCCAGCGGGGTGGCATCACTCTGCTTACCAGTCCCTTTGATGCCCGCAAACCCAATTTGAAGATTGCTGGGTTCGTGGTTAGTGTCATCGCCCCGTGGGCCTGTTGCGGACGGATTGGCCACATCGTCATCGACGGAGAAACCGTACCCCGTCAAGCCCTCGACCTGATGCACGAACCACACATAGGGATCCAGGTTAAAGACGTTGAATTTCTGGCCGCCCGCAGGTGTTTTCGGGTCCGGATACCACAGAGTTTGATCGGGGACCTGATAGTAATCAAAAACGCCGCGCAAGATGGACTTCACGATGTCGCGGACTTCACCGACCAGAATCGTACCCCAGGGGGAGTCATGGGTCGGAAGGTCCGCATAAAACTTGATCACATGGTCCACCACATTCATCGTAATGGGAAGATACGCGGCCGCCGGAAGCTGGAGGGCCTCGACCGCCATCGTTTCATAAACGGACCCTGCGAAGAGTTTCGCGTTTGGCGCGTCGGCGGCGCTGAATGTCAAAGTATACGGGTGCGTATATTTAGCCGATATGGGGTCGATAACCAGCGCCTGCGGCTTGCCGAATGTGTATTGCTGACTCAGCGGCGTATCGGAAGTCAGGACCTGGCTGAGAAAGACGGTGTTCCCTTCGATCTTCAGAATCGTGGTCCCTGCGAGAATCCCATTGTCGGCGGTCACTGTCATCCCCACAGCCAGGGGAACCGCGGGCAAGGAACCCAGCGTGATTTCGTTCGTCACGAGCAGGGGGCCACCGTCGATACCCTTTTTGACGAGAGTACCTTGAGCCGACTCTGGCGTAAAATCCTGGTATTGGTCGACATAATATTGCGCCCATGAATACCAGAGGTCTGTGATGGCGGTGGATGCATAATCAGTGCCTGTCCGCTGGAATACGTACGAGATGCCGACGCCGGTGGGCAGGGTGCGGCCCTCGGCGAGTTGTACCGTGACCGTGCCCCCTGTAATGGTCGCCCTGGCTACTGCGTCCGCGCCCTTGTGGCCGGGGTCGACGAATCTGATTGTGGGCGGCGACGTGTAGCCACTACCCGCGCGAGCCGGATCCAGTCCGATCGACGTTATCACGCCCTCGGGACTCACATGGACGTCGGCCTCCGCCCCCTTGCCGCCACCATCTGCAACTATCGCCCTGGTGTTTTGACTATAGCCCGATCCGCCGTTCTCGACGATATAGCTGTTGACTGACGAAGAGGGGTCGTAATCCACAAACGTTCCCAGCACTCCCTGGTAGTCTGAATCGCTGGTGGCGATCGTCAGGTTAATTGTCTGCTTGCTCGCCTGCATCAATTTGATGTTTTGAACGAAATCCTCGCGCTGGGCCTGATCATTGAATAGCAGCGGCAGTTCCGTCGCATGGGCGTCATTTAAAACCGTACCACCGGCCGGGGCCGCGATTGGCCCGCCGCCGCTGCTCGAAAGCAGCCATCGGTTATTGTCGTAGTTCGACACATTCACCGGGGGCGTTGCGGCTGTGGCGACCAGCGGGCTGTTGTCAAACAAATTGGCGCCGGAGGGGATGATGAGATCGTCGGATACAGGATTGTAATACTCCGGCCAGCCCTCGCCGCCGAAATACGCTCCGATGCTGGCCTTCCCCGAGTTGTTGACGAATTGTTTGATCAACAGATTAAACGATTTGGTGTCCGCGCTGGAACCGTGCCAGCCGAAGTCCTGGTTCGGTTCGTGGTACTCAAGATTGCCAGATTGGACAGATCCCGAGGTGACCGGCACATTGCTGCCCTCCATGGCTGCGGGGGCCACCAGAGTATTCACATAAGAGAGGTCGTAGTTAAGGAGCGGGAATGTTTGAAAGGGATCATCGATGAAGTGTTTGAGGTAAGGATCTCTGAACGTCAATTCCGCGAGTTGTGCCGGGGCATCGTTGGGCACAGTCTTGGGGTCGGTGTTGTCGAAATAGAACATGACCAGCGGAGTTTCACCGTTGGGGTAATTGGCGCCGTTTGTCACCCATTGGGTGCCGCTGATCTGTTCACTCCCCGCGATGGTGATTTTCGCCTGATCATTGTAGTTGAAGACTTTACTACCTGGCGCATCGCCCGAAGCGGTCAGGTATGTGCCATCTGTCACCAGGCTGATGTTGTCTCCATCCCACAGGACCAGCGGTATTTGAAAGGTAATGGTCGCACCTGCGGGCAGCCCCAGGTATTTCGACCCATCGGCCATGGCGTAGCCTACGTACTGGCGAAACTCTTTGTGCTGCAGGTCCTGGGGGTCATAGAGTCGCTTTTGCGAATCATTGGGATCTTTTCCATCATTCGAAGTCCGCAGAAACGGATAGATGGTATCTGGCGAGAAGTTCGTGAGGGTGATGGTCTTGGCCGCGCCGGCAGCAGCCGGCGAAGGAATACCGTTCAGGCCCTTGTCTGTATTGAGGGGGGTCGCTTCGCCGTTCCAGAAGATCGTCGATAATTCCACGACGGGATTGGATGCTGGGATCGGAATCGGAATATCCGCGGCCATCATTAAGCGCACTTCCAGCAGCGAAACATGAGCCGAGAAGTTCGACACGACCTGGCTCCGACGTTGACGCCGGCCAGCATTGTTCAGGAATCCCAAGCGAAAATTCAGCCCGGATAGCCAGTTGGTCACAAACATCGTGGGTGCCTTTTCTTGAGTGTTCGTCGTTGTGAGCGAGTCGCGAGATCGGCAAGGAGACAGTGTGCCGACAGGCAGTCTTGGGATAAGCAGGATTCCATCGGCATCCTGCGCGTGACGCAGGGACAAACCGGGCCTTCCCTTGACTGGGAAACCGAATGGCTGTCGGCGAGGTTCTCGTGCCCAACTTTAGCACGTGATCGCGAAAGTCGGCAACTGGTACGGTGTTAAATATGGGATAAATGGTAGGGTTGGGTGTTTTGCCTCGTGGTCATCTCCAGTGGCGCGGCGACTCGGTAACGCGACTTCCGCGAGTCCGTTGACGTTTGAGATCTCGACTTGCAAATCCCCCGTTTTTCTTGTCGTACGACGTATGATCGATCGTGTCTGCCGGTCGGCGAGCCCTTTCCGTGGGCGTGCTGATTGCGAAAATAGAGATAGCGGTTAAGATCAAATGATCGATTCGACGCTCGTCGTTCCGCTGCGTTCCGGGCTTGTCAGGATCCAATTTCCATTCTGTTGACCGTTCGTGTTTGGAGGAATATTCCCGTGGTATTTGGGTGGGGAAAACGCGCAGAAGCCGATGACGACGATGATGACGATGAAGACGAAGAGGAGCTTGATCTCGTCCTGTTCCAGGGTGCGCTGAACGGCGTGCAGCCCAACATGAAAGAGAATGCTCGCCTGGTCAGTGCGGGTCTCATGTTGGCCAAGGAATTGGTGACCAATGGGCTGTCCCGCCGGGCGGGATCGATTCGTCTCGATCCCAAGGGGGAACGGTCGCAAGTCACATTTATCATTGACGGCGTCGCTTTTCCGGGTGATCGCGTTTCCAAACAGGAAGCTCTCGCGATTACCCAAGTGATGAAGCTGCTGGCCGGTCTGGATATCAAGGAACGCAAGGTCCCTCAACAAGGGGGCCTGAAGGCGGAATTTGAAGAAAAGCCGTATGAATTGCAGATCATCAGCCAACCGGCCGAAGGGGGCGAACGGTTGACCGTCCGCTGCACCGACACCAAGGTGAAATTGGATACTCCCAGCGATCTGGGATTTACGGACGCATTCAAGCAGAAATGTCGGGCGCTGGCTTCCAAGCCAGGTGTCTTCCTGATTGTGGGGCCCGCGGGTTCTGGCGTGACGACATTGAAATTTGTCATCGTCCGCGGCGTCGACTGCTTTACGCACCAGATCTTTACGATTGGTGAATCGGGCCGGAAACTGGACAACGTCACGGCCTTCAAAGCCAACGAAGGTGACACTGTCGAGCAGACGCTCGGACGTATCTATCGCGTTGACGGGGACATCGTTGTGACCCCAGATGTGAAAGACGCTGAGACTGCGAAGATGCTGTTCAATCCCGATGAAGATGATGGGTACAAAGCGGCGTTGATCGCGGAAATGCCCGGCAAGGATCCTCCCGCGGCGGTGGTGCAACTTTCGGAATGGGTCGGCGATGCCGCAAAAGTTTCGAAGGGGCTCAATGGGCTGATCATGCAGAAGCTGATCCGCACGTTGTGCAGCAAGTGCAAGCAAGCCTACCGCCCGAACCCGCAGTTCTTGAAAAAGGTCGGGTTGCCGGAAGACCTGAAGGTCCTGTACCGCAAGCCGAAGGTCGAAGAAGACGAACCCGAGCCCGATTCCTGCGAGAAATGTGGCGACCTGGGATACTATGGCCAGGTCCCCATGTTTGAACTTCTCGAAATGTCGGACGAGATGCGGGCGTTGATTGCGACGAAGCCGGACGTTTCGGCCATCCGCGCTCAGGCGAAAAAAGAGAAGATGCTGACCGTGCAGCAAGATGCCCTGCGTCTTGTGGCCGAGGGGAAAACCTCCCTAGAAGAAGTACAACGAGTCTTTAAGGCGACGTAAGCCCTGAATTGATAGATGATTAAGACTACAGGAAGCCGGGGTGTCTCAGTGCGAGACACCTCGGCTTTTGTCATTCTGTAGGAATTATTCCGACTTTACCGGTTTGTGCCGAAGAAACGAGTTGTAACGGTCGATAATGAGAGTTAGGCAGGAACGGTTGAGCCGAAAATTCAGGAATTGACGGCAGCGTTCTTGGCAGATACGGAATCTCGAAGCACAGCGAGAGCTAAGATGGCTATCCACAAGTTGTTTGAAAGTAAGCGGTTCGCACTCGTCGGGTGCGCATTGTTGGGCATGACGGCCGTGGGCTGTCAGACCACAGTTGGGGGACAGACTCTCCCCTCAGCCTACTACCTCAACGACGACGTCCAATACTTCCCGATGGGGCCTGAGTTCCGCCTCAGCCGTCAGGTTGAGGCCCTGGAAGCGTACAAACTACGCCAGCAGGGTCTCGATCAGAGTGGCCCGGCGCCGACTCCTGGGCCTCCGGTCAACTAGTCACTGCCGCACTCCGGCCTGTCTGGTCGTTACCGGATTCTCGCTAGCGAGTTTCCTGTACCAGAATTCCGGTGGGGAGGGAGTGCGAAATTGTTCGCGGGCCATATCGAAGTCGTTGAGATCATGCGAGATATCAGCGAACTATCTACTAGATCAATCTCGGGCGCGGCTTAGCCGTGCCCGTGTTTGTTGCGCTGAGCTGGAGCGAACCGCGAGACTTCAGGAGTTCCCATATGGACCCCATTACGATCCATCATTATGTCCACGAAGCCCTGACTTGGATCGGCTTCGGAATGGTCAGCGGCTTGCTGGCCAAGGCGATCCTGCCCGGCCGCGATCCCGGCGGAGCAGTCGTGACATTGATCCTGGGCTTGGGCGGTGCGCTCATTGGTGCCGCTCTGTATGCCTGGGCGGGTGGCGATCAGATCCGAGATTTGATTACCCCGATCGGATTTGCCGTTGCCGTGGGAGGAGCCCTGGTGCTCCTGCTGATTCACCGGTTGTGCTCAGGCCGCATCGGCGGTTTGGACGAACGGGGGGCTCGAGATACCCGCGTGCGGGCGCCGTATTATCGCAATCGGCGGCGAGTCCGCGTTATCGACGAAGAATAGACGCGACACGAGTACATGCTCGAAGCGCAAGCGAGTGCATTTCCCTTAGTTAAATAGGGGGAGATGCACTCGCTTGCGCTTCGAGTTTGTATTGTTGCGCCACCGCGCTGCTCGGAACTACTTATGGTAGCCGAGTGACGCCATCACGTCGAAGAGTTCTTCGAAAGTGATAAAGCGTCGGCGATGACGCAGTTTGTATTGGTCGACCGCTTCGGCCAGTTCCTGGACTTCAGGACGGCCGGCTTGTCGGGCGTTGATGAACTGCCGACGTTCAGACCCGTCAGTACGGGCGCCTGACGATTGTCGGCGATCAACGAAGTTGGGTGTTTCAGGTACGGCTGCTTCCAGCATAATCTCACTCCAGAAAATTTGGCTCGCGAGTTAAACCTAGGTCACGAATCGTGACTTGGCAAATAATTCCTTGTGAATTGCGCTGTAGCCACGGTCGCCAGAGCGTGGGGGTTGCCCTGCCGGACGCATCCCACGGTCTGGCGACCGTGGCTACGGCACGCTGCGACGCCTTCGACGTCCCAAAGAACGACGAAACCCCTTACGTGCATCACAAGAATGCAGTTCGGGGTTGTTAAGTCGTTCGGAGCGTTCTTCAGACTCACGTCGTGTTCGAACTTTTGTCTGCCAGGCGATGGCCAGGCTTGTTTTCTCGGAGGCGGCTGTCCGATGGCTGGGAGCTAGAGGCTCCCAGCCATCCAGACGGTGCTGCCGTGACGATGAACACCTGCAAATTTCACTGACTCACTTCAACTAACACAGGTTGCCGTGGCCATGACCTGGTGACAATCTCTCAAGACTAGGCAGCCGGAGCGGGAGCAACGGCGGGAGCAGCGGGAGCCATGACCGGAGCGGCACAGCTCGCGGGAGCAGCGCAGCTCGCGGGAGCGGCACAGGAAGGAGCACAGGTCGAACCGCAGCTGTTGCCGCAACCGCTGTTGCAGCTGCTCTTGCAGCACTTGGTCTTCTTGCACTTGGGAGCCTTGCAGCACTTGGGCTTGCAGCACTTCGGAGCTTTGCAGCAGGACTTGCCGCAGCCCGAGTTGCAACCGCTGTTGCAGCCCGAACCGCAGGTCGCCGGAGCGGCACAAGAAGGAGCACAAGCCGGTCCGCAAGCAGCGGGAGCGGCACAGCTCGGAGCACAAGCCGGACCACAAGCGGCCGGAGCGGCACAGCTCGGGGCAGCAGCGGGGCCACAAGCGGCCGGGGCAGCGCAGCTCGCAGGAGCGGCACATGACGGAGCACAGCTGTTTCCACAGCCGTTGCCGCAGCTCTTGCCACAGCTGTTTCCGCAGCTGTTGCACTTGCTCTTGCAGCACTTCACTTTCGGTGCCTTGCAGCACTTGACCTGAGCTGGTTGGCAGCAGGTCGTCGGGGCGGGGGCACAGCACCCGCATTGCTTGGCTTCGGCGGCGGTGTTCATCATACACAGCGCGAAAGCAGCAACAGTCATTGTAAACCATTTCATCGTCGCGTCTCCTCAAAAAAAAACTACTGGTTCCTTTCTGAGATCGAGCCCACACGGCAGCACGCGTGGCGGTGGTTCGATCCCCCGGCAAGACACGAGATACTGACCTGATCCCGGCATGCCACTGAGTGTTCCTGGCATACTTTTTCGACTAGGAAGAAAGGAAAGTTTAGATAATTTGGGAAGCTTGAGAGTTGCCGGAAGAGTGCGGTGAATAATCCGGGGATATCCGACTGATTCGCTTGACTATGAAAAAGCCGTGTTTTCCAGCGTTTTTGAATCCGACCTGACGCTAGGAGATTGTGTTGGAGTGGTTGTAGGAACTGGGATGCCCAGTCAAACTGAACCGGCTGGAAATCGGGAAAGACAGGTTGCCTTAGCGTGATTGCGCGAATTGAGAGCGGTGTGGCAGATCTGTCCGGTCTGCCATACTTGGTATTTGCCCTGCGAGAACTTCGCCCGCACAGTTACTTAAGGAGTGTTTGCCGCACGAATGGAGACCTGCAGGTCTGTCTCCACAGGGTTGACAACCAAATCGCACTCAAATCACAATGGAGAAGTAGAAGAGGAAGCCGTTGTCGGGGAGTGCGTGGCACTTGAGCCCATCGCTCTCGATAATGGAAGTTTAGAAATGGGCCTGCCTGACGTAGAGATGCACCGGGGCCGTGTGTCTCAATACAACCCGCCTGCCCTGTCTGAGGTTGCCTGGGAACGCGCAGCATCAGTCTGAAGAAGACTATTCAAAAATTGGTTACCGACCGACCGTGTCCGAAATACTGCTGCCGCGAGCCTGATTGAAATGGCTCGACCGTGGAAGATTTCGGGCTTTCATCTTGTTGCCCTGTTCGAATTAAGGAGTGTCCCGTGGTGCAGAAAATGTGGCTCCCGCTGGCGTTGACCTTGTTGGCCGGTGCGTGCCTCGTGCCCGCACAAGCCGCCGATAAGCTCTCAACCGTGACCCCGGTCGCCGACCTGGTAACGGAAGCGGAAACGAAGATCAAGGACATCGAAGCGTTGCTGGCGGATAACGACAGCTACACCAAGGCGAAGAAGAAGGGTGTTCCGCAAGCAGCGGGCACACTGGCCATGTTGGCCCAGGGCATTGCCCAGCACGATGAAGATTCGGCCTGGAAGAAGTCGGCTGCCGACATCCGAGATGGTGCGTTGGCGATCATCAAGGCTGGTTCGTTGGACGATGCCAAGAAGGGTTTGGACGCGGTCAAGGCGGCGGCTGGCGGCAAGGCCGGCGGTGCCAAGGTCGAACACGCCTGGGACAAGCTGATCGACATGGACAGCTTGATGGCCGAAGTCAGCAAGCGGAATGGGAACCTGCGGAAGGCCTTCCGCAAGGCTCCCGAAGACCACGCCGCCGCCTCACGTGACGCCAGCGTGCTGGCCGTTCTGGCGTTGGTCATCGAAGCCGACACCCACGAGGTGAAGGACAAGGCTGACATCGAAAAGTGGAAGAAGTACTCCAAGGACCTGCAGGTCTCGATGACCAAGATTGCGGCTGCGTTGAAGGACAAGAAGGATGCCGACGGTAAGGCTCTGTTCCTGGAATCGGCCAAGTCGTGCAATAGCTGCCACACCGACATCCGCGACAAATAATCGCAGATGTGGAAGTCCGGCGTTGCAAGTGGCCGCGCACTGTGACCGAAGTTGAAATCCGCCCTGCGATGGGAATCTGTCGCAGGGCGGTTTCGTTTTTGCGGCGGCATCGATCGCCTTGATCTCATAAGTCTCCTACGTCCGACTGGTCTCATAAGTCCCATTCCTTCTTAGAAATTCATGGGACTTATGGGACGGATGGGACTTATGGGAATGCCTTGCGGCGATATTTCCCGGGTCGGCGGCGGCAGCTATGATTTGGATATCGCGGACCCCGACATTCATCCTGGAACGAGCGAAAATGGATTCCACCACTTCTTCCAATAACTTGCTGTCACGTCGCGACACATTGCGTTTAACCGCCGCTGCCGCGACCGGGCTCCTGGCGACGAATTCGATGGCCGCTCAAGCCCCGGCGAACAAGGGGCGCATCAAGCAATCGATTTGCTACTGGTGCTTCCGGGAAACGTGGTCGGTCGAGCAACTCGCGGCGGTCGCCAAGCAGTTGGGGTGCGTGAGTGTCGAACTCGTCGAAGCCAAGTATTGGCCGCTGCTCAAACAGATGGGGCTGACCTGCGCCATCTCCAGCAGCCATGGGTTTGTGAAAGGGATGAATAACCCGGCTCACTGGGATTATTGTTTCGAGATCTTGCGGAAACGCATTGATGACGCATCGGTCATGGGCGTTCCGAACGTGATCACTTTCACCGGCATGCGCGAGAACATCCCCGATGATGTCGGCCTGAAGAACTGTGTTGAAGGCTATAAGAAGATCATCGGATATGCCGAGGACAAGAAGGTCACCCTGTGCCTGGAGATGCTGAACTCACGCGATGATTCTCATCCGATGAAAGGTCACCCCGGTTACCAGGGAGACCACACCGAATACTGCATCGACATCATCAAGCAGGTGGGCTCGCCGCGCTTGAAGCTGTTGTTTGATATCTATCATGTGCAGATCATGGACGGCGATGTGATCCGCCGCATCCGGCAGCACAAAGAGTATCTGGGCCATATCCACACTGCGGGCAATCCAGGCCGTTGCGAGCTGGATGCGAAGCAGGAGATTCACTATGGGGCCATTATGCAGGCCCTGGTTGACGTGGGATACACGGGATATGTGGGGCACGAATTCATTCCGACCCGCGAGCCGCTGCAAGGGCTAAAAGATGCCGTTGCTGTGTGTGACGTTTAGCCCAATCGCCCAGGCGAGCGTCCGGCGTAAGCCGGATGGTTTTTACCGAGTCACAAGCGTCAAAACAGCCGCCAACTAAACCAGTAATCAGGCGAGCCCGGCGGCGTAACGGGCTGTTGATTTAATCAGAATGTAAACATAATGTCAGTATACTTAATGTGAACGGTGATCCGGTTTAAGCGTTCAAACCTATGTTCAACGGGTAGCAACTGCCGCGAAAACGAAAATACGCGATTGGGACTTGATTAAATCAACTAGCCGGTAAGCCCCAGGATTCTTCGTTCCATCTGTGTCAACGTCGGTTTGGTAGCGAAGAAATCAAAACACAGAGGCACAGAGGACACAGAGTCGTTGCATTTCTCTGTGTCCTCTGTGCCTCTGTGTTTCCAAATCTGAATGAAAAAGAATCCGGGGGGCTTACGCTGCCCGGCTCGCCTGATCAAATTCTGTTGTGAATTAGTCCGGCGACGTATCAATGTCGTGGCACCGTTAATCTGACCGAGGCTTGATTGCGACCTCAAATGCACACAGCCCGCGTGATTCGTAAGAATCACGCGGGCTGTGTGCTTAATCTAATTGTCGACGAACTGAGGTCAACCAACGACCTTTGAGTGCGTCGCAATTTGATAGATGAAGTAGCCCAGGGTCCCGATGCAGATGGGAATACCATACGGCAACAGGAACATGTTCGGTTTGCGTTCGGCGGCGATGCGTGACAACTCGGCGGGATTCTTGATCGTGCGGAATTCCTGCAGGATCATCATGAAGTTGCCGTAGTGCTTCATCCATGTGCCGCGATAGGCCACCATGCAGACTGCCATGACACCACCAACTACCGTTGAGACGAGGAAGGCGTTCCAGACGATACTGGCGCCCATCCACGCTCCGATGCCGGCCATCAACTTCACGTCGCCTGCACCCATCCCACCAACCGCGTAGAGCGGGAGCAGGCAGGCCAGGCCGACGGCCGCGCCCCAGAGACCGAACTGTAAGCCAGCCCAGCCACTGTAGTACGTATTGAAGATGAGACCCGCCAGAATCATGGGGAAGGTCTGCCAGTTCGGGACTCGCAATTCGCGACCGTCAATCCAGGCGGCCCAGATCAAAATCGCACTGACGACCAGCACGTGACCTTGAGTCGTAACTAAGTGAGTCCAGTCCATCGACACAGCCATTCCTTTCCAGGGATTTTTTAACACGGAACGAATGCCACTGGAGTCCTGATACATTCCTAGATCAGGTGAATCGAATTCAGCCAGTGGGCAATTCTGTTCCTGGAGGGGTGATTTGGTTTGGAGGCGACTGTGGGCAATGATTTAGTGGACGCGATCGTTCGTCAGATCCGCACTGCCCTTGGTCTACAAAATGAGCGGTCATGTTGCCCCGCAGGCAACAGGTACTTCTTGGAAGTGTGCGATATGGTCAGAGTTCACCGGGGTGCGGCAAACACACTCAGCAACACCGACACAGTACCGGCCAATGTGACCAGCAGCGTTGACAGTGAATTCGCTGTGAAATCCATCCAGAAGGGAAACATGACAGCCCACCTTGTCTTCGTAAAAACTGATTGCATTGATTGGCGATTGGGGCTTGTGAAAGAACCGCCCAGAGGGGAAGTCTGACTTCCCCACTGGACGGCTTGATTCGAAACCCGAAGGGTTCGCCGAACCCGCCACTGACATCAGCAGCCGGTGGCTAAGCACCTTACGGCATTGCGGCTTGCACCGAGTCGAACGTGCTGTTGGCCTTGGTGCCGATCGCGCTGATCGAGGTCAAGCAGACGATGACGATCAAGGCGAGCATGACTGCGTATTCGACAGCGGTCGGGCCGTCTTCGGAGACAACAAACTTCTTGACACTTTGGACGACTGAATTCAACATGGCGATCTCTCTTTCTGAATTGACTCTCTTGTCTCAATCTTCGGCGGCTCGGGGCCCGATCCGATTCAGTGAGACACACAACATGACAGGAGCCGGGAAACTGTCAGACTGGCAATGTGCCGTCGCCGTCTGAGAATCAGCTCAATATCCCGTTAACCTCGACGCCGAGGTTTGACCCTAGGAACACCACAGGTGTTTGGTTTCTGTGGTCACTGGCTGTTTGCGACGTTCATCACAAACAGTCGCGGGTCCATCGGCAGTCGGCTGACATCTGGAGCATTTCGCCACACCGTCAGTGCCAAATCAGACCCTTGACAGCACAAACCTAGGTCACACAAAAGGAGAGTCAAATCGTGTTCGGGAGATTTTTCTAGGAATTCCGATTGGCTGTGTAGAGGTGTATATAACTGGGGTGCGATGGCACCGATGTGTTGCTTTTCTGCAGCATTTCGCATCAGTGGTCACCGATCGGAAACGCTATTGTTTATGTCCCTTATGTCCTTTCCGTCCTTTCCGTCCTTTGCATTAAGAGGAGTAGGAAAGGAACATAAAGGACGGAAAGGACATAAGGGACATAAGTCGGCACTCGCAGCCCCAAAGAATGCCACAGGGCACGTTACCTTGCGGTAACGTGCCCTGCAGCAAGTCAGTTCAAATCAATCAGCCAGCGGCCAGTGCATGATATTGATACCATGCACTGACGCATGCTTGAACACATTTCAGGCAGACGGACCAGGCTTGTCAGCTTCGGGCTTCGGCGGGGCGTCGGTAGCTGGCGGAGCGGCGGGCTCGGGTGTCGGCACCGGCTTGGCGGCTTCCACCGGAGTCGGATTGCCTACTGAAGGACCAGCACCGGCCGGCAAACCACAGCACGGAGTCGCCTGCGGGCAAACCTGGACTGGCACCATCGTGCAGATTTCATAAGGCTCTTGACGGCAAACCTGTCGCGGAACCATGCGGCACATCTGCTGTTGCACAACCCGGCAAACCGGACGAGCAACTCGCTGAGTCACCACATAGGATTCTTGACGCGGCACACAGTACACTTCGCGACGAACGCGTTGTTCCTGGATCATGCGGCAAGTGACGACGGGGACCGAGCGAACGTGTTCCTGAGTCACCATCCGGCAGGTGCGATAAGGAACGCGATCGACGACGTTTTCGCAAACCCAGTTACAGGTGCGATACGGAATCTGGCGTTGGCACACTTGCTGAACCATCCGTGTGACCTGTTGCGGAACCTGAGTGACAACCACTTCCGGCACGCACCGCATCACCTGGACGGGCACTGTTTCATTGATGACTTCAGGCACATAACGAGTGCATGAAATCTGGCGTTGCACCGTTTGCGGACAGTAGATCCGCTGACAGGTGTAGAAGCCAGGACATTGCACCATGCAGGTTCGTGGGCAGCCACAGGCATCCACATAAGTTCGCGGCACACAACGGCCGGGATGATAAACCTGCTGGGTCGTCCAGTTCGGAACGATTTCCGTTACGCAGCGGTTTTCAACGACTGGCCGCATGACTGTCCGGCAACGGGGTTGATTAACCACTTCACAGACCTGACGCATGACGGTCTGCCGGCATTCGCGCATGATGGTCTCACACACGGGGCGGCAGACAGTGTAGTTCTCGGTCCGCACGTGGTCTTGGAAGACCGGTCGGCGAACAACGCGAGTGACTTCGCGGCAGGCGGTTTCCCAAACCGGGTGACAGGTGGTGTAGCGTTCTTCACGCTGCGAGCACTCCTGAACCTGGCGGCAAACCGTGTAAGGAACATCACGTTCCTGACGATCCATGACCGTGCGCATGCAGGTCACGGGGCGATCTTCACAGACGGTTTCATACACGTTGCGATTAACGGTGTATTCCTGTCGGTCCCAGACAGTCTCGGCGACAGTGCGGTAACAAGTTTGTCGCTGGACCTGGTACTGCGTGTAGCAGCAGGATTGCGCACAAGCTTGCACGGGACAGCCGCTGTAACAGCCGCCCCCACAATAACGACCAGCCTGAGCCTCGGAAGGCCCTGTTCCTGAGAACATCACCAGTACGGCGATGATCCCAGCCCCTAAATGTTTCATGTTCCCCTCTCTTCAATGCTGCGTGTTCTATTGGTGCAAAGTTGGTCAGACACCCTGACCGCTGCCGCTGGCTTGTCCTGAGTTGCCGATATTTTCCACAGAAACGCTCCCCGATGCAAAACCGATTCGGTCCCTACCATCAGGAAAACGAGATCTCAAGACGATGATACCTATTGTTCTTACAACATAAGCTGGAGATGACTGGGGACTCTAGCGAATTCCTACTGACCCACCGAACTTGAATCAAACCGCTGTTAAACTGCAACGACGAGTTTAAAGAGTTCAATTCTAACGCGCGAGATCTGGGCCAGGAGGCAAGCCCCTCGGGTCAGCATCCCTCAACTTTTCATCAGTCACGTCTCAGTCAAGCCATCGAAAACGCACCTCGACCACAAGTCATCCTGAACACAGATTGATGTGACACACGGGTAAACGCTGAACTTCGCGGGACAGGCAATTCAGTTCCCCAAACCATCCCACGAGTCAGCACGAGCGGTGAGTTTTTCTCAGGCTCCCAAAACTTTGCGTACGAACGACATGGTTTCGCGCGGGTTGTCGTCCTTCTGCTCGCAGCAATCAACGTTCCAAACAGATGATCTTCGAACCCCGAGCCGAGCTCATACATGAGAGGAGCCGGACCGCTCCCTCAATCATCATAGGACGCCGTAAGCCGAAGAGTCGCTGCAGTTTTGGTGTCTTTTCTCACCATGAATCTACAGTACCCATCTTGCACATCCGTTAAACTCGATGCAAGGCAACCCATCGTGAATTATCACTTTTTTGATGGAGGAATTTTCACTCATTGAAATTATTTCTCATTTCGATTGAAGAAATTACCGACAGCGATCGCAGCAGACATACGCAATCGTTTATATAGTGTGAATAAGCGAACTTTCGCGACTCAAGATCTGCCACGCACTCCATAGGGCGAAAACACATGAGATTCCGCGGTAACCTCTGGCGCCTTCTGACGGTCCTAGTCACAGTGCTGGTCGTGTTCTGTTCCAAGTCAGACAGCGCCTACGCGGAGAATTGGCCGCAATGGCGCGGCCCGCGCGGCGATGGATCGGCTGAGGAACCTCAACTTCCGACAAAGTGGTCGGCCACCGAAAACGTGCAGTGGAAGGTCAAAGTCCATGCTGGCGGCCACGCCTCACCCATCGTCTGGGGACAGCATGTCTTCGTGGTCGGTGCGAAGCTTGATGAAACAGCTCGCACGCTGACGGCCCTGGATCGAGCGACTGGCGAGGTTCGCTGGGAGCAACTGGTACTGAAAGCACCGCTGGAGCGGATTCACAAGCTCAACAGCCACGCTTCGAGTACCCCCGCGACCGACGGCAAGCGGATCTACGTCAGCTTCCTCAATGAGAAGCAGATGCACGTGACGGCTTATGACTTCGAAGGCAACGTGGCATGGAAGGTTGAGCCCGGAGTCTTTTCGAGCGTCCACGGTTACTGCAGTTCGCCGATCTTGTTTGAAAATCTGGTGATCGTGAACGGAGATCACGACGGCGACTCGTATCTGGTAGCTCTCGACAGAGAAACTGGCGAGACCGTCTGGAAGACGCCGCGCGAGAACCGCACGCGCAGTTACTGCACGCCCATCATTCGCGAAATCAATGGCCGGACGCAGATGATGTTGTCGGGCAACAAGTGTGTGGCCAGTTACGACCCGCGCACGGGAGTCCGCCAGTGGATCATTGACGGTCCTACTGAGCAATTCGTGGCGTCGCTGGTTTACCAGCACGACTTGTTGTTCGTCACCGGCGGCTTCCCGGAACGTCACATCATGGCGATCAACCCAACCGGCACCGGAAACGTCACCAAGACCAACGTGGTCTGGCACCATCTGCGGAGTGGAGTTTCGTATGTCCCCTCACCAGTCGCGGTAGGGGACTACTTCCTGGTCGCCGCCGATGATGGCGTGGGAACCTGTTTCGAAGCGAAGACCGGCAAGATCGCCTGGCAGAAGCGATTGGCCGGGCACTACAGCGGTTCGCTGTTGACCGCGAACGGACTGGTCTATTTCCTGGATGACGACGGCGTGACCAAAATCGTCAAGCCGGGGCCGGAACTCGAAGTCGTTGCTACCAACGAAATCGGCGACGGGTGCTCATCATCACCCGCCGCCAGCGACGGACAGCTCTTCATTCGAGGCGAAGAGTTCCTGTGGTGCATCGGCAAGAAGAAGTAGGCCCAGTCGCAGGACATAGTTGATGGGAGGGTGAGGCTCCTGCCGAACCGCAAGCGTCTATCGGTTCTCGAAAGACTATGCAGCTCGGCGGGAGCCTCGCCCTCCCATCGACCGCAATAGCTCACCCTATCTCTTTGGCGCTCGAGCTCACTTCCACACGCTTTGCCCATCCTCATGTGGATGCCGAGCCTGATTCAGCAAGCCAATCAGCTGGTGCAGTTCCTCTTCTGACATGTGTCCCAATTGCGTCTGGTGGCAGGCGCGGACTTGGACATCAAGTTCCTTCAACAGCCCTAAGCCGTTGGGTGTGATGCCAACTTGCACGACGCGCCGGTTTTCCGGCAACCGCTCACGTTCGATGAATTTGCGTTCGGCGAGCTTATCCAACATCCGGGTAATATCGGGGGCACGCGACACCAGCCGCGAGGCCAGCGCCAGAGTCGGCAGGCGGCCCGGATGTTCGCCTCGCAGTAGTCGTAAGACGTTGTACTGCTGGGCCGTGATATCGAACCGCTGAAATAAGTCGTCTTCCAGGATCCGCAGACGGTCGTACGTCCGCCAGAGGACGAGGAAGGCTTCCTGCGCGAGCGAGTCGAATCGACGAGTGCACGGCGGCTCGGTGGTGTCTGATTTCCGTGGATTCATCCAGCCCATGTTAGAAGTGCGCAGGAGGCTTGTCGAGACCGCCGTGGCCGCCGCTAGGCCGCGTTTGATGAATCGTCAAAGGAGATTTTGTGAGTCTGAGTAAGAATGAATCTGGCTCCCCTCGCCCTGGTACTCCGGGGAGAGGGGCACGATCGACCAGCGACGTGAATCCTAATACTTCCCGGAAAAAGAACGCTTTTGAATGGCCAGTCGAGCGACGCTCGGACTGCCCCTCACCCCCGACCCCTCTCCCCGGAGTACCAGGGCGAGGGGAGAAGTGTCGTTTGATATATATTGGCGCTGTCCGCGGATGCGGATCATTTGCCCGGCATGTTCCACACGGGATCAAACGTATCTGTCGCCTCCAGCAATGCCTGAACCGCTCGGGACATCAAGACCAGGCTCGGCCCGTCATCCGGATAGCGTTCCAGGAGCGCACCCAGCAGCGCCGCCGCTTTGCGAAACTCGCGTTGCTCAAAAGCGGTTAACGCTGCTTCGTAGTTCTCACGCAAGGGGCCCCAGTTGATCGCTTGCCCATTTGTCAATTCAAACAAGGGAACCGGCTGCGAGATATTCACGACCCGTACTTCGCACAGGCGTCGGGTAAACCATTCGGGGCCCAGGGCAGCGCGCGTCATCGCGCTGACCACGCACGGGCAGCGCAAATACTTGGTGCAACCCTGCATGCGACTGGCCATGTTCACGGTGGGGCCGAGCGGACCGTATTTGAACTTACGGTGCGAGCCGATATTGCCCACCTGTGCTGGTCCCGTATTGATGCCGATCCCGATCGCGAAGGGCTCGGGCAGATGCGATTTCCACTTGGCATGAATGACCGGAATCTGTTCGAACATGCGCAAGGCCGCCGTGCAGGCCCGTGCGGCATGATCGGGTTGGAGGTCGGGAGCCCCCCACATCGCCATGATTTCGTCGCCGACGTAATCGACGATAATGCCATCGGTTTCATTAACACATTCCGACAGCGCGGACATGACGTCGTTGATCCATTCAAACGTCGTTGCCGCCCCCAGGTCGACGCTGATCTTGCTGAAGCGGCGGATGTCGACGAACAGCACCGAGACATCAACCTCACGCCCCTTCAGCAGGTCGGGCTGGCTTTCCAATTGTTCGGCCAGCTTTTTGGATTGAAACTGTTCGAATCGCAACCGCTGGGCCTGCAGTGCTTCTTCCTGCTGAACGCGCAGCAGACCTGACGCCACACTGCATGCCAGCAGTTCCACCAGCATGGCCTCGAAACGCGTGATTTCGCGTTCGGCCGTGAGACCGCCGTAACCGCGGTCGCCATACAGGACGCCAATCAAGTCGCCACGGCTGTTCAAGATCGGCGATGCGACCACCGATTGCACATTGATCAAACTGGCCGAAACGTCCTGACCTCCACCCATCTGCCAGAGAGTTCGTTTCTGCTCGCGGACCTTATTCAGCACGAAGTTACTGTAGGGAATGACCGTCTGATCTTCGAGTTTTTCCGCGGTGGCCATCGAGACCAGCTTCCAATGGTCTCCCAACCACAGCAGGACGCGGCCGGTATCCAGACCGACGAGATCGACGACCGATTGCACTGCGTGACGATAAAAGTCCAAAGTGGTGCTGGCACCCTGGAAGACATCGATGGCCGCCTGCAGGTTACGAATCATCGGCTCGAGCTGATCGGCGATCGGGGCCGACCGGACCGATTTCACCAGATCCGAGTCGAACCCGAATCGCGCGCCGGGCAGAATTGTGGCCGACTGCAGACTGAGGACCGAACTGTTCTCCGTCACCTCGGTCTCCGAAGTGATGATCGGGACCATCTCGACGCACACCAGCCGCGAGCCCAGTTGAATCCGAGTCGTCCCGACGCAGACCCACGATTGACCGGGCTCGAGCGTGCGCGGCGGCTTCAACTGAATGGGGCTGTTGGTCCCCAGATTGCGGACCAGGAAGTGTCCGTCCACACGTGCTTCAATCCGCACCTGCTGGCGAGAAACCGAGGTCTCGGTCAATTCCGCAACGACGATTCGGACTCCATCGCCGACCTGTTGCATCGACAACGGGCCAGCCTCTTCCTTGCGCTGTCGCCCCAGCTCGATGGCTCCCACGACTTCTTTTTCAAAGACGAGTCGAATGCCTTCGAAGATTGTGATACGGAATGCGTGTTCCATGAAAGGCAGACGCCGAAAAGCGGACAGAAGGAGGTGGCCCAATACTCAGCCGCATCATAGCGAAAACTTCACACGGAGAAAATCAGGGACGAATTCCTCGGTAGCCTGACTCTCCAGAGTCGGGCAAAATTTGACTGCGAGCAGTCGACCATTTGGGGCCCGCAAGGCAACCGCAGTATGCTTCAATAGGCTAGATTCTGGGTGCCACTGGCTATGCCAGTGCTTTGCCGGATAGGGCACCGAAAGACCACTCGCACTGGCATAGCCAGTGGCACCCGATCGAAGGCGTAGTGATTGATGACACTTGAGCCGGGTTGCAGCGCGCCCGACTCTGGAGAGTCAGGCTACAAAGCTTACCCCTTGAAAATCCCTTCGCCTGCCACGCGGCCGTCCTTCATATGGATCTGCCGTTTCGCACGCAGGGCAATGTCATTCTCATGGGTGACCATGACAATCGTACGGCCCTCACGATTCAGGGCCTCCAGCATCTGCATGATCTCCTCACCCGTTGCCGAGTCCAGATTACCCGTGGGCTCATCGGCGAGAATGATTTCAGGATTATTGACGAGTGCCCGGGCAATCGCCACGCGCTGCTGCTGACCGCCGGAAAGCTGAAACGGACGATGGTCCATGCGGCCGGTCAGTCCGACTTTCTCGGCCAACGCTTCGCAATGTTCGCGATCTTCCGCCGAGATGGGCGGATACCCCTTGCGGTAGTGCAGAGGGACTTCTATGTTTTCCAGCACGGTGTACTGAGCAATCAGATTGTACGACTGAAAGATGAATCCCAGCAGCTTGTTACGAATTGCTGACAGTTCGTCATCATTCAGCTTGGCGACATCCTGCCCGCCCAGGATGTACTCGCCGCCCGTAGGGCGATCGAGACACCCCAACAGATTGAGCAGCGTACTCTTGCCGCTGCCGGACGTTCCCATAATGGCGACAAAATCACCCTTGGGAAACTGCAGCGAAACGCCTCGCAAGGCATCCACAATGACCGGCCCCAGATAGTATCGCTTCTGGAGATCCTTGACCTCAGCGGCCATTCCGCTCACAGCGAACCTCCCGCAGCCGGAGCCACTCGTGCTCCACCACCTCCGCCGCCACCACCCGCGGCCCGGCGTTTGGCCATGTTGGCCATGAATTCGTCCTTGGAAATGGCCTTGTCGCCATCGGTATCGATTTCCGCCAGACGATCAGCCATGCGTCCGGAGATTTCGTCTCCGGTCAGCTTTCCATCGCTATTCTGATCGTTACGAGCAAACATGGCAGCAGGATCAAACCCAGCGCCACCCGGTCCACCTCCACCCGGTCCACCACCTGCGCCAGGACCGCCGCCCTCACCACGAGGTCCACGGCCTTGACCGCCCCCTTCAGCGCCGCCAGGACCACCCGGCCCACCACGACCGCGACCTTCGGGACCGCCAGGACCACCCGCGAACTGCCCTCCGGCACCTGGTCCACCGGGGCTGGGTGCTTTCAATCCGCCGCTCGGGCCATCCATCGGGGCGATTACATCGGCCTTCCGTGTCTTCGCCTCTTCTGTTTTGAATTTCTCTTCTTCCGCCTTCACGAGATCTTCGAGCTTGCCAATCTCCGCAGACGCTACGGTCCGCGGATTCATGACAATGGCGTCGCCTTCTTTCAGGCCGCCCTTGATCTCGATATTGATGTCATTGGTCATACCAACTGTGACTTCTTGCTGTGACAACTTGCCGTTAATGATGGGGAAAGCGTAGTGCTTCGACCCAATCGTCACGACCGTTTGCACGGGTAATTGCAAGCAACTCGGCAAGTAATCGACCTTGATGATCACCTCTGCTGACAGTCCAGGCTTCAACTTGCGGACCTTCTCTACCGAATCCGTCAGACGGATGATCGTGGCATATTCCTTGAGGTCGCGATTCGGCCAGTTGCCGGACAGGGGGACCGACGACACGCTTTGAATAATGCCGTTGAAGTCCTCCCCATGATTGGCTTCCGTACGCACTACGCAACGCAGTCCCTCGCGAACGAACCCAATGCGAGATTCGTGGACTCGGGCATTGACTTGCATGCGAGTGAAATCGGGCAGATTGATGATGTTCTGGCGTTCGCGAACCTGCGCGCCTTCCATAATCGCCGCTTGATCTGAACTGCCGCCACGGCGATCAGAAGACGAGTTGTTCGCGTAGACGACCTCGCCATCCTGTGGAGCCCGCATCGTGCAAGCCGCAATCTGATCGCGTAGCTTGTCGAGCTTTGATTTCTCAACTTCGGCGGTCAACTTGGCGGCGGAGAGATCGGCTTCAGCTTGAGCCATCGCTGCAGACGCTTTGCGTTTAACTCGCCCGAGTTCTTTTTCGAACTCGGTGGCGTTCGCTTCTTTCTCTTTAATCTGGCGGGTCCAAGTGTATTTCTTCAAAACGTTTACGGCAGTACGTGCCACGTCAACTGCCAGAAACTTCTGGACTTTGGAAATTCGCGCCGCTTCGAGTGCGGTCTGTGAGACATAGCCTTTCTTGGCATTTTGCAGGGAAAATTCGTAGCTCTCTTCCGCGCGTTTCAGCTCTTCCTCGGCGAGAGTCCGTTTGCCTTCCAGATCATCCTTCTCTTTTCCAAAGTCACCGTTTTTGTACTGATCGAGATCCAGAATCGCCAATTCCATCTTAAGCACGGCGGCGGCGATGTCGCTTTCGTTTTGCGTGATCTGGATTTCACGCTTCTCGATGGCCTGCTTCAGCGCGGCATCAGCCTGTTCGACCACGATCCGCTGCTGGGTCTCTGAGTCGCGCCATTTGGACGAATCGAGTTCCACCAGGACCTCGCCCTGCTTCGCGCTGGTCCCTTCCTCAACGATGCGAATGATCGTCGTCGAGCCTTCGACCTTGCTCACCAGAGTCACGTTGGCCGCACTGTCCAGGCTGCCACGTTCGGTGATCGAGACCTCCAGCGGTCCGCGCTTCACGGTCTCTGTGATGTAGTTGACGGTCTTGGCTGTCCCCAAAGAAATCCGCCCGGTCACGACGGCCCAGCTGGTTCCCCCACCGATGGCCAGCAATCCTACCAGAAACACCAGCGTCCGAATTTTGATAAATCCACGGACATCACGACCGGCGTTCGACGGAATAGAATGGAGTGAAATTCGATGGAGCATCGGCATCTCCCGTTTAGGGCGTGGCAGGCAAAGCGGGCG